>NZ_LXWA01000015.1:0-704 GCF_001652315.1 Psychrobacter sp. SHUES1
AGAACTTATCCTATCTAGCGAGCCGACTATCATATCATAATGATTTGGTTTGTCAAGCTTTTTTATAATTTGTTTCAATGGGTTAGCCAGGTTTGTTATATGTAATTGACATATAAGTTGTTCCGGTTCTCCCTAATAAGGTGCGTATTATAGACGCTTATTTTAATTAGTCAAGAAGTTATTTTTATTTAGTTTGAAAGTTTTATCCGTCTACTTAAAAGTAGTTTAATATGTTCTTTCTCGCTAATGAGTGTTTGTTCAGTAGCAAAGCACTTTCTAAACGTCCTTCCCTTTCGACTGGGTGGCATTATACGCGCTTTTAGTAGGGGGTCAAGCTAATATCAATTTTTATTTTATATATATTACAACTTATTGAAATACATCACTTAAATAAGTTGAATAGAGCATTATTTTTTTAGAAAAACGCTATAAAGCTATTACTTCATTAGGATATAAGATTCTTAAGCCGGATATACATACACGAATAACAGCTAATATTGGGCCTTATGAAAGAAAAAACGTACAGTCATTGGATTAATGATTATTTAACTTAAAGCAGACAAAGAAAACCCCCTTACACTTTCGCGTAAGGGGGTTTTCAGGAATAGAGAGCTGACGATGACCTACTCTCACATGGCCGGAGCCACACTACCATTGGCGCGATGATGTTTCACTTCTGAGTTCGGGAAGGGATCAGGTGGTAC
>NZ_LXWA01000016.1:0-656 GCF_001652315.1 Psychrobacter sp. SHUES1
GGTGGTGTATCAGAAAGTATGCTGAGGAAATAAAAGGAGGAGTGACAGCCAGAGCAAGATGATATATTTGAGGTTATGAAGACACAAATAGATATCAGTTGCCCCGACTGTCACAGTAATAGTCTAAAGAAAAATGGCAAAAAAAGCTATGGCAAGCAGAATTATCAATGTAAGGACTGCAAACGTCAGTTTATTGGCGACCATGCCTTAACTTATCATGGCTGTCACTCTAAAGTGGAAGAGCTTATACGGCTCATGACAGTTAGAGGCTGCGGCGTTAGAGACATAGCTGTTATAGCCTCAGTCAGTATCGGTAAAGTATTGAGCACCATAGGCTCATCTGTTTATAAGATTACGCCTAAGAAGCGCTACTATGAACGCTTAGAGGTTGATGAATTCTGGACTTACGTGTATCGCAAAAAGCGTAAAGTTTGGCTTATTTATGCTTATGATCGCGTTACTAATGAGATTGTTGCTTATGTTTGGGGCAAACGTGACCTGAAAACAGCTAAGAAGCTAAGAGCTCGTCTCAAGCAGCTGAAAGTCAGCTATGGCTCTATCAGTATGGATAACTGGGACAGTTTTATAACCGCCTTTAAATTTGACCACAAACGAGTTGGCAAATCTCATACGGTAGGCATTGAAGGTAATAACTG
>NZ_LXWA01000017.1:0-64558 GCF_001652315.1 Psychrobacter sp. SHUES1
AGACGTTTGATGCGCTATATGGCAGTTAGAGCTAAGGTTAGCCCTCTACGAATTAGCTTTCATATGGCGTCTATTACGATTGTTGATCTGTTACGGTTTGCGCCTTTACAGGCTGCAGGCCTCTTCCCTAAGTTGTTAGATACACTTTTAGAGGAAGGGAAATTGTTTGTTATTCCTGAACGTAGAAAGCGATCTTGCCCGAGGGTAGTTAAGGGTAAACCACAAAAATATCCCAAAAAAAATACCAGTCAGCGTTAACTGACTGGCATTACTCTTATTAGAGGGCTTTTTTGTGGCTTAAATAATAGACAATACAATTGATAACGTTAGCTAAACGTTGATTTACAGCTATTCAAATAAAGCTTGCTACAATAAAGTGGTAAATCCAAACAATAAACACAATTAAATCTGTATCATTTAAGGAGAAAAGGTATGTTGGGTGAACCTGAATATAGTATGAATGAACTTTTTGCGCAATTAGGGCTGGATAGCTCGGACGAAGCAATAGATGCATTTATTGAAAAGAATCAATTAGCCAAAGAAGAAGAGCTCACCGATGCGCATATTTGGAACGACAATCAACGCGCTTTTTTAAAAGAAGAATGGTTTAAGGATGCCGCTTGGGTAGAGACTATTGACGAATTAAATGTACGTCTGCACCCTGACGCCTAAAAACAATAAAGTATAGACATAAAAAGTAGTACCGTAAATAAAACCCACAAACGTTATGAACGCTGTGGGTTTTTTATTATCGGTCTGATAATGATAGCTATCTATTTAATCAGGCTGCTGGGCACGCCATTCGAGTAAATCAATCACGTCATTATGAATGCCTGCTTTTAACGCCTCTAAACTTTCATAATGGCGCTCACCATGCAAATAATGCAAAAAGCGTACCTGCAAGGTTAAGCCGTATAAGTCTGCTTGCAGCTTAGGAAAGTGTACTTCTAAGCGCCAATCATGTTCTTTATCTACCGACGGTCTGATACCAAGATTGGCAGTACCAAATAAGCTATGCGGACGTAGACCTTTCACCCCTGGATTTTCATTATCAGTGAGTGCGGTTAGACCATTTGGTATGACATTGCCATTGTCATCGAGACTAACAACATCGACAGCAAAAATACCATGTAAGGCAGGTTTGATGCGTTTTAAATCGACATTGGCAGTGGGGAAGTCCATGGTACGACCGATTTTATCACCACCAATGACGACGCCTGTCATCGCATAGTCGCGTCCCAGTAGGGCGTTAGCTGCGTCAATATCGCCAGCCATCAATAAGTCTCGGATACGCGTCGAGCTAATGCGCGCGCCTTTACCTTTATCGTCGATAACGGTGTGCAGATTGGTCACATCTAAGCCATAATCGCGTAGAAACTGACTGTCACCAGTACGGTCATGACCAAATTTAAAGTCATCACCCAATACCAAAGCTTGGACGTTTAAGCGCAGTGCCAAAATATCGGCGAATGCCTGCGCTGATAGGGAGCGAAAATCGCTATCGAAGCTGGCGACAATTAGTGTCTCGATGCCGTATTCTGCCAGTAAAGCTTGCTTTTCGGCAAGGTTGGTGAGGCGAGCAGGCGCGGTCGCTGGCGCAAAGAACTCACGCGGCTGTGGCTCAAATATCATGACAGCTGAGCCAAGATTTTGCGCTTTGGCAAGCTCACGCACTTGCGACAGCATCGCTTGATGACCTAAATGGACGCCATCAAAGTTACCGATAGTCAGTACGCAGGGCGGCAACGCTACTGGGATAGTATTGGCCGGTAAAGCGTTTGGCGACGCCATCAGTTGCTCAAGAAAATAGGTGTTCATAAATGTCAGCTATGATAGATAAGACCAATAAAAAATGAAAAACACACTGCGATTAAAACAAACTTTTAAAACAGATGTGTTTAAAAGCAGCCATTATAAAGTAAAATAGCCCTACTAACATCCTATAGTCTGTTGTTAATCAAACAACCATGCTAACAGCTAAACGTCTATTAATCACTTATCCCTATTTTTATTATTATCTATGAATATTCATGATGGAAACGCTATGCCTGCTGCTATCTCTACGACGGATTATGATAATGGCTATGACTCTATACAGCCTACATCATCCGTCTATAAACTTAACGAGCGCTTTATAGTGCAGCGTGCCATTCAAGACGACTTACCCGCAATTTTAGCCATTTATAACCAAAGTATCGCCGGCAAGCAAGCAACCGCCAATCTCACACCCGTGACTTGCGCAGAGCGGCAAGATTGGTTTGATGAACATCTAAATAGTGACACGCGGCCGATTTATATTGTTAGAGCTGTGCTTGAAGATGCAGATATGAGTGTCGAAAAAATGGTTTTGCCAATCGTCGCTTGGGGTAGCTTTAGCGATTTGTATACACGGCCCGCTTATCATATCAGCACGGAGATTAGTATCTACTTGCATCAAGAGCATCATGGTCAAGGATTGGGCAGCTTATTGACCCGCTGGATGCTGACGCAAGCGCCGAGCTTAGGTATCCATAACGTGGTTGCGCTTATCTTTGCCCATAATCAGCCAAGCTTAGGATTGTTCCGTAAACTTGGCTTTGAGCAGTGGGGCTATATGCCAAAGGTTTGCGATATGCAGGGATTTATCGCCGATGTCGTGATGCTTGGTAAAGCGGTCATTGCCGATAGTAATGATCAATGAAGATAGCGATGACTAATAAAAATAGTAATGACCAGTAATAACGCCAAATGAAGCAAGGTTAGAGAATGGCAGCTAGATGCCTTATCCTAAAATCTTCCATTTGCCGTCGATTTTTTGTAGCTCATAAGTCAATGGCGCAGGCTTACTTTGACCTCTTAACATAATCTCACCCATGATGGTGGCACGGGTTTTATCATCGTTGTATTTAGTATCAGTAAAAGTCACCCCATCAACGGTTTGCTGAAACGCGGATTGCGTTTTGGCAAGCTCTTCCTCAAAGTTTGTCATATCAACTTTATAATACGTTGCAGCTTGTTTGGCGTCGCCATAATACAAACTGTCTAACGCTTTTTTAACCGTATCTTCTGGCGTGCCATTTTGAGTTGGATTGGTCACCAAGCTTTTTTGCTTAGCGTCATCGTTCACTGAGGCCACTGGATTGATAGTATCGCTCGTGATGATGGTTTTATCTTGAGTGCTATCTGTTACTTGCGCATCTTCACTCATATTATCCGTACCCACTGATTTTGCTTCGTCAGTCACAGTGTCATTAGATGTTTCAGCGATTGCTGTAGTGTCTTCATTATTATTGACAGCAGTCTCAGTGTCGCCCTTATCATTATTGCTACAACCACTTAAAAGTAGTCCAGTAGACAAGATGCCAACAGTCAGTAGGCTTGGTAAGCGTGACAAGGTTGTTGATAAAGCTGTCTGTGAAGCTGATGATTTAATCGTCATGTTAGTCCCCAAAATTATGTATTTAGTAGTAATTATGGCAACTATCAGCCGCATTCACTGTCAATTCTCATACCTAGCTTGTTTTGGTTTGGTAAGTTACAGCCCTACTCAGGGCTTAACAATAAATGCTTAATAATAAGTGCTTAACCATGCTTTAGCTGGCGCGGCCGGAAACCTGTTGCTAGTAGCACGACGCCATAAACCACCGCACCAACGACGCACATAATCAGCAGCGCAACGATACGTTTCCACTGCGCATCATTGGTTGGGAAATAGGGCAGCATGACATAAAGCACCGCAACCATAGAGGCGGTAGAAAGCCCAAACTGGCCAAACAGCTTTTTCCAATGACTGCCAAAGCGGAAAATCTCGCGCTTATGCAAGAAGTAATATAACAAGCCTGCGTTCACAAATGCCGCACCCGTCGTTGCCAATGCCAAACCACCATGTAGCGGCATATCTAAGAAATAAAAGATACCGATAAAAATCACACTAAAAATCATATTGGCAAAGACGGAGATAATACCGATTCTGACTGGCGTTCTGGTGTCTTGACGGGCAAAAAAGGCGGGCGCGAAGATTTTAATTAACATAAAACCTAAGATGCCGCCTGCCATGCTTTTTAGCGCCAGTGAGCTCATTTGTGCATCGCGTAGGGTAAATTCGCCACGTAAAAACAGCGCTTGCATGAGTACGTCAGAGAGTATAAACAGTGCTGCCGATGCCGGTACGCCGACCAAAATAATTAAGCGCGCTGCCCAGTCGATGGTCTTTTTGAAGCTGACGTCGTCTTTTTGCGCTTCACTTTTCGATAGACTTGGTAAAATAACCGTACCGATTGCCACCCCAATTAAGCCAAGTGGCAACTCGCTCATACGCTCAGCAGCATATAACCAAGAAACCGAACCGCCAATCATTAATGAGGCAAATACGGTGTTGAGCAGCAAATTAATCTGGGTGACAGAAACGCCAAAAATAGCCGGCAGCATCAATTTCAAAATACGGCGCACGCCTTCGTGTTGAAAGTCTATTTTTGGGGCGACCAGTAGTTTTTGTTGCGAGAGCTGTGGTAGTTGTATCAATAACTGCAATAAACCTGCGATAGCGACGGAATAACCCAGAGCCATAATAGGCACATCAAACATCGGCGCAAACACTAGAGCACCACCAATCATACATAGATTTAGCAAAACAGGCGCAAAGGCGGGCGCGGCAAAACGCCCGTAGCTTTGTAAAATACCGCTGGCAAAAGCGGTCATAGAAATAAACAATAAATAAGGGAAGGTTAGGCGCAGCAATTCAGCAGTGATAGCAAATTTATCGGGCTGATCAGCAAAGCCTGGGGCAAATAAGGTCACTACCCAAGGGGCGATTAATATCACCACGACCGTCAGCATTGATAATACTAGCAATAGCGCCCCTGACGTGCGACTGACTAAAATCTGTACCTGCTCTAAACTATATTTTTCTTTATATTCAGACAGTACAGGAACAAACGCTTGGCTAAAGGCCCCTTCGGCAAATAGGCGGCGTAAAAAGTTGGGAATCTTAAAGGCGACCAAAAAGGCGTCCATCAGACCGCCGGCGCCAAAGACGCCTAACAAGACGACATCACGCACCAAACCTAAGATACGCGACAGCATGGTCATACTACTGACCACCATGGTTGAACGAAATAACCGACTTTTTGCCATGAGAACCTATTTTGCTAATTTGTTTGCTGATGGTTGTTTGCTAATGTAGCATTGTTGAAAAACTGACGGATTATAGCACTTTCATTGTCCTGATAAATGGATTGAATGTGGAATAACATCTGTCGTTTACAGAAATTTTAATAAGAGTGTTTACTCAATCTTGGTTGTAAAGTGATGACTGACTTGCAATATGGCGGGTAACCATCTCTCGCAACTTTGTCCATTCAAAATAATCACCGGGGTCAGTTTTGCGACCGGGCGCGATATCACTATGACCAGTAAGATGCCTACGAGTTTTTGGATAAGCGTCATAGATAGCGACGATAACTTTGGCAAGTGTTTCGTATTGAGCCGCGCTAAAGGACACAAAATCTGAGCCTTCAAGCTCAATGCCAATGCTATAATCATTACATTCAGGGCGACCCAAGTAGCTGGAGCGCCCAGCATGCCACGCGCGTTCGTTAAAATCGACAAACTGGGTAATCGCGCCATCTCGCTCTATAAATAAATGTGCTGAGACTTCTGCACCTTTAATAGTTTGAAAATATGGATGCGCCTCCCAGTCTAATTGATTGGTAAACAAGGCTTTGACATAATGTAGACCGTCAGCATCACAAGCGCCAAACTCATTGGGCGGCAAGCTAATATTGTGAATAACGATAGCATCAATCGCGATATTTTCAGGACGTTTATTAAAGTTGGGCGAGGCAAGCCAAGTCGCAGCGGATAATCGACCGGCATGGATAGTCATTGGCGATGCTATGGACATAATACTCTCTTCTATAATGTGATAATAAGTGCGCAGTAAATACTATTAGTTATATTTTATTATCAATAAATGGCGCATTTAACTAAAAATAACCTTTAAAAAAAGTTGTTTAAAATGTTTTAAGACAGTGATACATCATATCACTCTAATAATTCGATAGAATTCTAACGCGTTACGCGTCTGACCCCTACAGTGCGAGATGTTACTCATGTCCATATATTCAAAATATTCGAACCTTTTGGCGCTAGATTGTACGCCAACAAACACGCCAACAAACATTGGCAGGCGAGCGCATTTGCCGCTTACCATAGCTGGACTGCTACTGACCTCGCAAGCACAGGCGTTTTTGCCAACGCCCGCGTCTCTTGTGACGACAGGGGAGTTGGCGCTGGATGCCAATGAAACTATTGATAGCAACTTGGTCACTACATCACAAAATGCTGAGCCAATATTATCGACTTATACGAAGCCCATTGTTGCCAAAGCAAATGCCGAAACAAATAATATCATCGAAGAAAGTCACAGCCCAAAGATAGAGGTAGCTTCTTCTACATCTCATACTAAAAATATTAATAACGCCGATACAGAGCAGCTATTAGCATCATGGCGCGCGCACGCACAAGTAAAAAATCTTGCCCAACATATAACATGGCGACGGTTATTATATTTCTTTGATGATCAAAGGAATCTAATCGGCAAGAAAAAAGACAGCAGTATCGTTGATGATGATGCATTTTACTTAAGTAAAAATGGACAGCATGATTCAGCGGCCGAGCTTGATGCCTTGCTCGTTGCCCTTGCTGACGAAATGGCTACGACTCCGGATAATAGGACTGCTAATAGCAAGCTTTCTAATCCTACCGCTCAAAATTCAGTACAAAGCTCAGTACTATGCCGTTTTCCCGCGCGCGTACAATGGCTGACTGATACACTCAATATCGACAAAAGCGGCTTGCAAACCGACTGTCCAGAGCTGAATGACTGGATGCAAAAGCTGGCACCTGAGCAGCTGTCTATTATGTTTGCACAAGAATATTTAGACAATCCTATTTCAGCCTTTGCTCATACATTATTGCGTATTGACTCTAAAGCCAGCGTTGCCGATCCAAGCCAAATTCATCATGCGGTTGCGTTAAATTATACGGTAGGTGGCGACTCAAGCGATAACTTTTTGGTCTATGCCATCAAATCGATGAGCGGTGGTTATGACAATTTGATTGAAATTGACCCATATCCGGAGAAGCTGGCGAAATACCTGCAAGAAGATGAGCGCGATGCGTGGACCTATCAATTGGATTTGACCCCAGCGGAAGTGCAGCAAATTATGCTGCATGTTTGGGAGATCAAGGATTTGAAGTTGCCATATTACTTTACCACTGATAACTGTGCGTCTGAGATTTTACGCTTGATTGATGTAGTACGCCCGC
This sequence comes from Psychrobacter sp. SHUES1, assembly GCF_001652315.1. Lineage (NCBI taxonomy): Bacteria > Pseudomonadati > Pseudomonadota > Gammaproteobacteria > Moraxellales > Moraxellaceae > Psychrobacter > Psychrobacter sp. SHUES1. The sequence goes on from NZ_LXWA01000017.1 coordinate 7,309, forward strand.
AGCAGCATTTATTAAGCCGCCTGCCTTATGCGGTTATTCCCTCAGATGTCGTGCAATTGCTCGATAGCGAAAATCTACTTGCCAGCACCAATTATACGCCCGCCGATAGCACCTTGCGTCAAGCGCAGTTAAACAAGGTTAAAGAGCAGCGTGCGCAATTGGGCTATCATAATAGTGCTAAGCAGACGCTGAATGAGATTAAATCTGCTCAGTCTAATGCTGTCTCAAGCATAGCCGCTGACGGTCAGACATTGCTCCCACGGCTTATTACAGTAGCGGATAACAATCCGATAGACAGACATCCCTTGCAACTGGGATTTATCGGGCTAGGGCAGCGCGGTGATAATAATTATATTGATTTAGGCGTGCGCGCAGGTTATCACGATACCCTTGACCGTCCGTCAGGTTTCCCGCAGTTCTTTGATTTAGAAGGCGCGGCTGCAACCTTGCGTCTGTATGACAGCGATAATGATAAGGCCAATCATCCAAGTAGTGTGGTCTTGCAAAATGTGACCTTGGTGCGCGGTCGCTCGTTCAATCCAGTCAATTCTGCCAAAAAAGGTAAAACCTGGGGCGCAAGTATCGAAGCGACACGCGTAAATGACGGCTCACAGCAAGAGGGTAGCGATCATTTAGTCGGCAGTTTGGGCTATGAGACGGGTTGGTCATGGGCGTTTGGCACCCCTAGCGCGGGCACAGGCGAGATGCCGCCGCAGCTATGCTATACATTCTTGGCAGGTACGGCGCAAGCAGGCCGCGGTATTAATAAAGGCTATCGTGTCGGCGCAGGCGTCAATGCTGGTTGCCGTTATCAGATTAACAATCAGTTACGTGCGCAGGCTGAATTGCAACTGCCATATTGGTATCATGGCAGCAGCGACGAGTCTAATGCCCGTGGGCATTATTGGCAGCCGATATCGACGTTAGGGCTGCAATACGATATTGATAAAAAACAAGCGTTACGTATCAATGCCAACTACGAATGGCAAGATCGTATCGATGCCAAAGAAGACATACAGCTGTCGTATAGACGCTATTTTTAGCATCTTTTATGAAAAGCCGTTTTATTAATAAAGGTTTTAATAGACAGTCCTCACAAGCAGTTATCGAACAAAGGATAAATGATGAGTACGCAAAATTTACTAATTATTGGTCAAGGTGATATCGGCTTACCCGTCACCAATAAGCTCGCTCAAGACGGCCTAAACGTCATGGGGCTGGCACGCCGTGAGCGTCATCATTATGATATCCATGATTCAGCTAAGTTTTTGCAAGCCGATGCGTTAACGCTCAGCGCTGAGCAGCTGCAAGACTTTACTGCGATAGCGATTATCGTCACCCCTGATGACTATTCGACCAGCGGTTATCATGACAGTTACTTAGCCATCAGCCAGCATTTGGCAACATTGGCGGATAAACTAACCAACCTTACGCGCGTTGTTTTTATCTCATCAACGGGTATCTATGGGCAGGATAATGGCGCATGGATTGATGAAAATACCGCCCCTGTAACGCCAGAGCGTGAAGCTTCGCAAGTGATATTGCAAGCAGAACAAGTATTGCAACAAGGTTTCGGTAATAAGGCGATTATCATTCGCCCGAGTGGTATTTATGGACGCGAGCGCCTGATGCGGCTGTGTAAAGCCCGCGAGGAACAAAAAGAGCCAGTGGCAGCAGCGCACTGGAGCAATCGCATTATGGATCGTGATTTGGTTACTATTATTGCCAATGTCATGACCATAGGCACGCCAAAACCACTTTATATCGCTACTGATTATGCACCAGTCACCACTTTTGAGCTGAGCACTTGGTTAAGTGAACAAATAGATGCAAAGCCGCCTGCTATGGATAATTCAAAAACGAAAGTAACGGGAAAACGTTTGCATAGCAATATTTCGTTAGCGTGGCTGGACTATCCTGATTGGCAAGCAGGTTATCGAGATATTTTGCAGCATCAAGAGCAAAAACAACATCAAAAGTAAAATGACTGTTTGATTGCTTTTATTTTTACATCTTTTAAATTGGTAAGCCTAGGGAACATCTATGACTCAGCATTCTACTTCTGACGATGGTTTATCCAGTGCTGATTCTATGGCAGAGGAGCAATTTGCAGAAGGTTATGCTGAGCAGTCCGCTCATTTAGCAAATAGTCAGCAGCCGGCGATTGTCCATCCTAATTTTGATCCTAAGCGTTTGCCACTCGATCCTGCTCGGCCATTGACTGATATTCCAGAGCCTGCGCGGCGCTTAAATGGTCAGCTGCGCCGCTTATATGGCAGCTCGGCACGTTTTTATCAGCCTAAGACGGACCGCTTATCGAAATGGGCGCTAGTGGCTTCAGAAGCATTGGCCGAGCATTTATCACTGCTCAGTGCGGCAAAGCTGATTGAGTTGCCCGAGAGTTTTTATCACAATCATAGCGATCAGCCGTTATTATCGCCATTGACTGATATGACGTTGCTTGATATGGCAGATATTCAGCGCGCGCTACAGGCATACCCAAAGCTGACACGTTATGGGTTTGCGAGTGTCGATAGCATAAATATTGATAATAATATTAATAAGCCTTTAAAGACAGAATCCCTACGAGCATTGACCAGACGTTATAATCCTGATGAGCTGCTTAATAGCGTCTATGCTGACGATTGGCAAGTGGTATTGCAGCCGCAGCAATTTGACAGCGGCGCGGGCAGTTTGGCGACCGATATTATGGCTTGTAGTGTCGCCGTCCATGCTTTAAAGCAATGCGGTACGCGCAGAACCATCAATCACAGCTACAGCGCGGCGCAAATTTGTCAGCATCTGCGTAGTTATTTGCTCAGTCAAATAGTGTTTGAGCCCGCACAGCGCCATGCTTATCGTCAAGTGCGCTTATTTACGGGGCATATTATCGTTGCTGCCTATCATTTAGGCTGGGACATACAAGTCAGTCACGATGGGCAATGCTACTTTACTATCTCATCGCGCTGCGGATTATTGACGCGTTATGCGAATATGCAAGATTATGATATCAACGGTTGGTCAAGTTAAGCCGACGCGACTATAATGCCTTGCACAACTTTTTGATTGTTCAATTTTCATTTTTCTTTGCTGATAGGAAGACCCTATGCTGAATGCCGCCACGCTTAATAACGCTCAACATGCACAAAACGCCTCATTTTCATCGCATCAATTTATCCAATTGGCTTTAGACAATCAGGTCTTAAAATTTGGCGAGTTTGTGCTTAAGTCTGGACGTATTAGTCCATACTTTTTTAATGCAGGTTTGCTGGCGTCAGGTGAGATGTTATCGTTATTAGCCCGTGGTTATGCCGATGCCTTAGCGGAAAAGATGGCTGAACAAATGGCAGCTAGTGATAATGGTACAAATGAGCAAGAGCTGGTCATTTTTGGAGCGGCTTATAAAGGCATACCCTTTGTCGCCGCAACCGCACAAGCGTTATGGCTACACCATGGCATCAATGCTAAATGGGGCTATAACCGTAAAGAAGCCAAAACCCATGGCGAAGGTGGTAATTTAGTCGGCGCTGATGTCAGTGGCAAGGCCGTCTGGGTGCTTGATGATGTGATTACCGCTGGTACGGCAATGCGCGAAGTGGTTGAGATTTTGGAGCAAGCGGGCGCCAGGGTGGCTGGTATTATCGTTGCGCTTGACCGTAAAGAAAAAGGTTTAGCGGAGCGCTCTGCTATTCAAGAGTTGGCAGAAACCCTAGACGTGCCGGTACGTGCCTTGGTCGATATTGACGATTTAATCAGCTACTTAGCAGGAAGTAGCACAGATAAAGATGCTGCCCAGCTTGCAAAAATGCAGCATTACCGCGCCCAGTACGGCGTATAATTTATCGCAAATGTGGCTGCACTCAGGTCATGTTTAAATAAAGTTTAAGTGACATTTGAGCCATACGCTATGTCCTCAATGTCTTTGAGATGTTTGCTTAAATAATTAATACTATAACGAAAGTGAGCCTTATCATGAGCCAAGAACAACAAAAAAAATCGTTAAAAATACTGGTCATTATGGATCCAATTGAGCTGGTCAATTATAAAAAAGATACCACGCTGGCGATGATGTGGTCGGCGCAAGACCGTGGGCACAGCCTTGGCTACTGTCAGATTCATGATTTATGGCTAGACCGTGGGCAATTGATGGTCGATAGCCAGCCGGTGACAGTCAAGCGTGACCCCGAGGATTTTTATGCGTTAGGGGATAAAGCGACAGCGCCAGTCAGCGACTATGATGTGATTTTGATGCGTAAAGATCCGCCGTTTGACATGCGCTTTATTTATGCCACTTATATGCTTGATCATGCTAAAGCCGCAGGCGTGTTGGTGGTGAATGACCCACAAGCGATTCGTGATTGTAATGAGAAGCTGTTTGCGACGTGGTTTAGCGATTATATGAGCCCAACGATTGTGACCAGTAAACAGGCGCATATTCGTCAATTTATCGCTGAGCAGCAAGACGTTATCGTTAAGCCATTAGATGGTATGGGCGGTACGGGCATCTTCCGTTTGACCGCTGACAGTCCGAATATCGGCGTGACGCTGGAGATTTTAACGGAACTTGAGACGCTACCTATTATGGCGCAGCGTTATTTGCCAGAGATTAAGCAAGGTGATAAGCGTGTGTTAATCGTCGATGGTGAAGTGGTCGATTATAGCTTGGCGCGTATCCCGGTAAAAGGTGAGACGCGCGGAAATCTTGCCGCCGGTGGTAGTGGGGTTGCGATGCCGCTCACCGATATCGAGCGCCAAGTAGCAGAGGTAGTGGCACCGATTGTCAAAGAAAAAGGGCTAATGTTCGTCGGTTTAGACTTAATCGGTGGCCGTATCACTGAAATTAACGTCACCAGTCCAACCTGTGTGCGTGAGATTGATGACCAATGCGGTACTGATATTGCAACTGACTTTATTGTCGCTATCGAGAAAAAACTGGCTGTTTAAGCTATTTATTCTAAAGTATTGGTCTAAATAAAGCCTTTAAACGATAAGTTTAGGCAACGCCGTAAGGATAGAGTAATTTATCACTAAGCTATGTGCACAATACTTAAAAAACAGTGTGCTAAGCTATAATGATAGACCGTATCTCTTAATAGCACTTTTAAAAAGTGATAAAAAATCATGAAAAATGATTTTTTGACCTGTTAAGTGAATTTATAAAAGCCAAGCCGCGATGAATCACGGCTTGGATTTTTATTATTCATACGGCACAAAATGCTGTCTATCCGGCAGCGATTTACACTATACTATGCGGGCTTTTATAAGGCTGTTTTGGTTCGATAGATAGCGCAATCAAAAGATAATAAGTCTTTCATATACATAAAGAAAAGATAGGCAGACGTTCATGAAAACACCGCATATATTAATGATGGCTGCGGGGACAGGCGGGCATGTATTTCCAGCGCTAGCAGTTAGCGAAGAATTGACCAAGCGCGGCGCTGTTATTCACTGGCTGGGTACGCCACATGGCATGGAAAATCGCTTGGTTGCACCGACTGGCTATCCTTTTCATGCGATTGATATGCAAGGGCTGCGCGGTAAAGGCGTAGGGCGCTTGCTTAAGTTACCGGTTAATTTGTTGTCAGCGACGATGGCGGCGATCAAAGTCATCCGTGGCAATCAGATTGATGTGGTTGTTGGTTTTGGCGGATATGTCACCGCGCCCGGCGGTATTGCGGCGCGCTTAACCAAAACGCCGCTAATTATCCATGAACAAAATGCCATTGCAGGCATGAGCAATCGCTATTTGGCCAAGATGGCGACCAAGGTCATGCAAGCGTTTGAGAATACCTTTGCGAATAGCCAGCATGATAGCAAGATTGAAACGGTGGGAAATCCCGTGCGCAATGCTATTAGCGGAGTTGCCGAGCCTAGTGTGCGTTACGATGTTAATGATAACTCGCCGCTTAAACTGTTGGTGGTTGGTGGTTCGCTTGGCGCGCAAGTGTTAAATGAGACGCTGCCAAAAGCATTGGCTTTGCTTGACCGTCCGTTTGAGGTGCGTCATCAATGTGGACGCGATAATGAAACCGCTACGCAAGCGGCGTATGATAGTGAAGCGTTAAGCGCTCATCAGTTTACTGTGCAGCCATTCATCGATGATATGGCAGCGGCGTATAATTGGGCTGATATCGTGGTTTGTCGAGCGGGGGCATTGACGGTGACGGAAATTCAAAATGTTGGGATAGCGGCAATATTTGTCCCGCTACCAAGCGCCGTTGATGATCATCAGACCGCCAATGCGCGCACCTTGACCGAGCACCAAGCAGGGATTTTGTTGCCACAAAGCGAGCTAACTCCTAACAAGCTGAGTAATGAGCTCAATATGCTAGATAGACGCGCTTGTTTGGAAATGGCAGAAAAAGGCCATGCGCTTGCCAATCGTCAAGCTTGTCAGCGAGTTGCCGATATTATCTGGCAAGCGTTATAAAAACTGATTGTTTTGTTTATTATTTTTATTACTTATTATTAACCAAATTTGTTCGTCTTCAATAAAGAGAAAACCCTATGCCGACCTCTGCTAAATCTTTAACCAAACGTTTGATTGAAATACCAGAAATGCGCCGTATCCAGCATTTGCATTTTGTTGGCATTGGTGGCTCGGGGATGTGTGGTATCGCTGAAGTGATGAACAATCAAGGTTATACAGTCAGTGGTTCGGATATTGCTGAAAGCTTGGTGACGAAGCGCCTAGCACAGATTGGTATTGATATCGCGATTGGGCATGATTCCAAAAATATCGCCAATGCCGATGTCATCGTCGTCTCATCTGCCATCGACCGTAGCAACCCTGAAGTAAAGGCAGCGCTTGAAGCGCGTCTGCCTGTGGTACGCCGTGCAGATATGCTCGGCGAGTTGATGCGCTATCGTCATGGTATCGCTGTAGCGGGCGCGCATGGTAAAACCACCACCACCAGTCTGCTGACGACGATGATGGCAGAAGGTAAGCTCGATCCGACTTATGTCATTGGTGGTAAATTAAATGCTTCTGGTAAAAATGCCGCGCTTGGTAGCAGCCGTTATTTAATTGCCGAAGCCGATGAATCTGATGCGTCGTTTTTAACTTTGCATCCGATGGCGGCGATTGTCACCAATATTGATCAAGACCATATGGAAACCTATGGCAACAGTTTTGATAAATTAAAAGCCGCTTATATCCAGTTTTTACAAAATATGCCGTTTTATGGTTTAGCGGTGGTCTGCGGTGACGACCCTGAATTGTACGCTATGATTGATGACATCGGGCGTCCGGTATTAACCTTTGGGCTTGAGCCGTTTAACGATGTACAGGCGGTTGATTTGGTCAGCGAAGGTACAAAAACTCACTTTACCGTGCTACGCCGTGATCGCGAGCCATTACGTCTGACTTTGAATATCCCCGGTGTACACAACGTTTATAATGCACTGGCTGCTATTACCATGGCAACCGACGAAGGCGTCGACGATGAAGCAATTACCCGCGCCCTACAAAAATTTGCCGGTGTCGGTCGCCGCTTTGAGCAGCAAGCGTCTGTAGAGATAGACGATGGTAACGTCTTGCTGATTGATGATTATGGTCACCATCCAAGAGAAGTCGATGCCACTATAAAAGCGGCGCGTCAAAGCTTCCCTGAGCGCCGCTTAGTCATGATGTTCCAGCCGCACCGCTATAGCCGTACGCGTGATTGCTTTGATGATTTTGTCGAAGTGCTTTCAAGCGTTGATGAGTTGTTGTTATTGGACGTTTATCCTGCTGGTGAAACTCCGATTGCGGGCGCTGATACCAAAGCCTTGGCACGCAGTATCCGTTTGCGCGGCGCCGTTGAGCCAACGATTATCGATAAAGCTAATATCGCCCCGGTCATGCAGCGTTTGCTCAAAGCCAATGACATGCTAATCACCCAAGGGGCAGGAAATGTCGGACAAATAGCAGTCGAATTGGCCGCTAATAATCTATATATCAAACAAGCCGCAAAAGAATTTTAGGAATAAGACTCATGACTATTAATAACCAAGAAAACATTAAACAAGAAAACAATCAGCAAAAAAATGAAAGCAACATTGATAAAAGTATCAATGCAGACGCTAAAGCTACGATTGTCAATCCAGATCTGGCGTTAGCAGCGGCGGCACAAGCACAGCAAGATAATGCTGCAAGTCATGAGCAAAACGATAAGGCCGTTCCTAGCATCGCAAACAGCAAAGTCAAAGACGCCAGTCAGTTTGGTAAAGTTGCCGTCATTTGTGGCGGCAGTAGCAACGAGCGCAGCGTGTCATTAGACAGTGGGGCTGCCGTATTAAAAGCGCTACAAAACCAAGGTGTTGATGCCACTCATTTTGACCCAAAAGATCAAGATATTACCGAGCTACGTAAGTTTGATCGCGTTTTTAATGTCTTGCATGGTCGCGGCGGCGAAGACGGTCTGCTACAAGGCGTGCTGCAATGGTTTAATATTCCGCAAACTGGTTCAGGTATTTTGGCATCAGCGCTTGGAATGGATAAAGTCCGCACCAAGCAGCTTTGGCAAGGCTGCGGCTTATCAACCGCGCCATTTTCATTGTTAACCGCGGATACCGACTGGCAGCAAGTGGTGAATATGCTTGGCTTGCCGCTGATTATCAAACCAGTCCATGAAGGCTCAAGCATTGGTATGACCAAAGTCAATAACCTCGATGAATTGCCTGCCGCTTATGCAACGGCGGTGCAGTGCGGTGACGCGGTGATGGCTGAGCGCTGGATTACTGGGCGCGAATTTACCATTGTTATTATCGATGACGAAGCTTATCCGGTTATTCGCCTTGAGCCTGCTGATATCACCAACTTCTATGATTTTGAAGCCAAATACAATCGTAACGATACCAGCTACTACATACCTTGTGGGCTAAGTACTGCGGATGAAAAGCACTTGCAAGATTTGAGCTTGGCGGCATTCCGTGCTGTCGATGCTAAAGGCTGGGGACGTATTGATGCGATGCAAGACGAAGCAGGCAACTTTTGGCTACTCGAGATTAATACCGTGCCGGGTATGACCAGTCATAGTTTAGTGCCAATGGCTGCCAAAGCTCGCGGTATGGATTTTGATGCTTTATGCTGGCATATTCTAGCGCAAACTTTATAGTTAGGCATTTAGCCACATATAAAATTGTGTGAATGGTTTTTAAATTGACTATATAAGCTCTATTTGATCATAAGTTCTATTTGATCAGCGATATATTTAATCATTAATAGCGCTGTCTAATACAGACAAATGTATCGCTAGCCCTGCTATAACACAGCTTCGTGTAAACTTGTGTAAATTCGTTGTTAGTAGTAAGGGTTAGGCTATTGTTTAAACGTAAAATACGTTAATATTGTAATTATTGGTCTATATTAGTGATATTTATGGTTATTTATGCAAATTTCTTTAAGTTATTCATTAAATAAGAAAAATGTTACGTTTTAATGCGCCTAACTGAGCTTTATCGCTCGTTTTAGACAAATAAATTGATAATATGGCAGTTTCATCGATTGCTGTACCGATTAGCAGATTTACCATTAATAATAAGCACTATTGGCGTTATGCAAATAGTTTAAGCAAAAATAGGGACGACGTGTATTATGACTCAAACTGTCAATGACATCGCTGACTTGATGAGTGATAACACCTCGCGCCCTAAATCTAATTTGCAAATACCCTCTATGCTCAGATATTTTTTCACAGTGTTGGTGTTAGGTTTGCTGGTGCTGATATTGGTCATGGGCGGTAAAGCATTGCGTGATGCACCGCCTGCCGCTATTCATGTCGACGATAGAGGGCTGACCGTAGCGCAATATCGTGCGTTACAACAAGTGATGAACCAACAGAGCGTGAGCAGTTTTTTTACCTCTGATTTGCAGGCGCTCAGAGATATCTCTACCGGTCTTGCTTGGGTTGACCAAGTCAGTATCAGCCGTGACTGGCAACAAGGTATTGTCGTGAAAGCGCTACCAAAACAGGCCGTGGCAAATTTTGGTACCGAGCGTTTAGTTGATGCGAAAGGCGCGGTTTTTGTGCCGGCTGATAGTAGAGAGCTGACGCAAGAGCAATTTGCGACGCTGCAAGGCGATATAGCGCAAGCGCCAGTTATTATGCAACAGATGCAACAAGTTAACGACTGGTATGCACCGCTCGATATGCAAGTTGAGGATATCATTTTATCGCCAAGAATGACGTGGCTGATTCGCTTTGATAATGGCTTACGTGTTATCGTTGACAATGAAAACACTGCGCAAAAACTGTTGAATTTAAGTCAACTGCTTGGTAATCAATTAAGTAATCGCCGCGATGAAATGCAGTCCGTCGATCTTCGTTATAAAAATGGATTTACTATCGCATGGAATTTGGCGCCCCCAAAAGATGGTGAAACACCGCCATAAAATAGCATCGTAAAATCATACTAAGCAATAAAAATAAAGCACCATAAATTAAGAAAGCAATCGATTTCCAATACCCGTTTGCTTCTTGATAAAGAGAGTTTACTGATAATATGACCGCGTGATCATAACGCATTTTTCAATGATTTAATGGAGACATCATTTGCTCTCCTGTTTAGCGATAATTTGTCTGGTACCATGAAAAATACTGAAAATCTGGTTGTTGTCCATTTAAGTGCCACGGCAGTCTATGTCGTTATTGGTAATGTTGTGTCTGCAAAAGACATACGTATTATGGGTGTGGGGCAAGTTAAAAATAACGACTTCTATCAAGGTCAGATAAAGCATCGCGAACGCTTACAAGGCGCTATCAGACAAGCGATTCAAGAAGCTGAAGACACTGCCAATTGCCGCGTGCATAGCGTTTGGCTGACCTTAGCGACTCCTGAGCTGTTAAGTAAAAACAGTGCCGGAGATGTTAGGGTAGAAGACGAAGTTGTCCGTGCCCAAGATATGGTGCAAGCGTTATCCAATGCTAAGTCACAAGATTTGTCGCCTGATTATTATTTGATGCATTGTTGCCAACAAGGTATTTATATCGACAATCAAGAGTTTATGGTTGACGATGCCATTGACATGGTCGCCCACAATATCACCGTCATGTATCATATGATGATGATGCCTGTCTCTAGCCGTCAGAATATTCAAAAACTTTTGCAAAGCTGTGACGTCGGTATCGACCACATTGTTTTTGATGCGGTGACCAGCGCAGAATATAGCTTGATGCCCGATGAGCGCCAGCAAGGGGTTTGTTTGGTCGATATTGGTGCCAGTACCACCAGTATTTGCGTCTATAAAGAAAATAAGCTGATTTTTACCCATTGTATTGCCACGGGTAGCCATGAAGTGACGATGGACATTTCAGCCGATGTTGGTATCTCAATGATAGAAGCTGAGCGCCTTAAAAAAACGCACGGCACGGTCGATGTCAATAGCGTCGATCCCAGCTCGTTCTTTCTTTTTAAGCCGCAAGGCTCAGGTGACGAGATTAATATCGGTACTTATAATCTAGCGCGCATTATCGAAGCGCGCTATGAGCAAATATTTACCGAAGTGGTACGCCAATTACACGACGCCGACTTGTTAGGCTATATTGATAAAGGGTTGGTACTCTCAGGCGGCGGCAGTTCTATTAAAGGCATGATACCTTTTGCCAAAAAATTGCTAAAAATGCCAGTAGTATTGACCAATACCCATCCTGCGATTAGCGCTTATAATCACTTTGACAATGATGAATCGTTCAAACAGCTGAATATGCAGGTCAATGATCGCGCTTATCAAACCGCATTTGGTACCTTACTATATAGTCAGAGCGAGCAATTTCGTCGTAGTGAAAAAAGTGAGCCAGAAGCGATTCAAAAAAGTCGCGTGAAGGGTGTTTTTCAAAGTGCCGGACAACGTTTTGCCAGTGTACTCAAAAAGATATTATAATTCTGCTGGCAAATTTGCTTCTGTTAAGCGTTAAGCAGAGAAGAGTAAGTCACAGCATAATAAGCAAACAGATTAATAGCAGCACCCTGTACCATAACGGCATACATTGGCAACGCATGACTATTTAAGCCATTGCCCTGTTTTAATTAAATACGTTTATATATAGTAAGTCGATAGCGCGCCCTATGAGTGTGTTACTACGTATCGACCATCACGCTATCTGCAACTGGAGAAATCTTTTTATGTCAAAATACACCATGCCAGATGATAATCAGCTTCAAAGTAACGGCCAGGCAAGCTTCACTGTATTCGGTGTGGGCGGCGGCGGCGGTAATGCGGTTGAGCATATGGTACAACAAGGGATTAGAGGTGTAACATTTGTCTGTGCCAATACCGATAAACAAGCGCTCGATCGTCTTACAGCGCCGCATAAATTGCAGCTTGGTGCCAAAACCAACCGCGGTCTTGGCGCAGGGGCAAACCCAGAAGTCGGCCGTGAAGCGGCAGAAGCAGATGAAGAAGCCATCCGTGCGTTACTCGAGCATTCAGATATGGTGTTCATTACCGCAGGTATGGGCGGTGGTACAGGTACGGGTGCGGCGCCAGTGGTTGCGCGTATTGCCAAAGAAATGGAAGTCTTGACTGTAGCGGTTGTGACGACGCCGTTTAAGTTTGAAGGTGGTAAGCGTATTAAGGCTGCCAAAGCAGGTATTGAGCAGTTGACCAATTTCGTTGACTCAATCATTACGATTCCTAATGATAAGCTTATGAGCGTCTACGGCAACATCTCTATGCAGGATGCTTTCAAAAAGGCCGATGACGTTTTATTGCATGCGGTACAAGGTATTGCAGAAACCATCGCTAGCGAAGGTATGATTAACATTGACTTTAATGACATTCGCACCGCAATGACTGCTAAAGGTCATGCTATGATGGGGATTGGACGTGCTAGTGGCGATGATCGTGCGCGTCAAGCAACCGAAAAAGCCATTAGATCGCCGTTACTTGATGATTTACGTTTAGAGAATGCCAAAGGCTTACTCGTTAACGTTATTTCATCTGAGTCATTATCACTCGATGAGATGAGCAAAATCAGTGTTATCGTTGAAGAAATCACCGATATCGACGATGCCCATATTTTCTACGGCTCTGTTATTGATGAAAAAATGGGTGATGATTTGCATGTGACGGTTATCGCAACGGGTCTGACCTTAGATGAAAATGCGGGTCAAGAGCCTGAAGTCGTGGAGCAGCCAGTACCTTCTGTTAATAGTACCCAGCCTGTTGATCCGAACTTGCATACCAGTGCGCTAAACAGCCAAAAGCAAGCCCAAGCGCAGTATCAAGAAAGCCCCGTACGCGCAAATGTGACGCAAGAACAGCCTAAAACTAAAACCAACAGCATTCAAGACTACCTTAAGCGTCAACAGAATAAATAGTCTTTAACAAAGCAATCGTTAGATAGTTTGGATAAAAAAGCCAGTATTTCGATACTGGCTTTTTTGTTTTTTAAAAAAATAAAAAAATATAAGGTTGATGGTTAATAAATAGGCTTTAGTCATAATTTAGCTAAGATTGAGCATTTGTTACGTTATAAAAATAAACGTTAAAATAATGACGATAAGTGTTATCAATCAAAGAGATAAGCAAATTAACGCTTTTTAGCGCTAGCGAAATAGGGTCGGGTAATGCTACACTATGGCAATTGTAACAAAATATGTGAGAAGACAGCCATGAACCAACGAACCATAAAAACAGCAATAGCCGTTACAGGTACTGGTCTTCATAGTGGTCAACCTGTTGACTTAGAGTTTCATCCGCAGCCTATTAATACTGGCATTATTTTTGAGCGTTCTGATATAGCAGGTAGCGAACCGATTCCTGCCAGTGCCTTTTTGGTACAAGATACCATGATGTCATCGAATCTAGTATTTGGTGGCACGCGTGTGGGTACCGTTGAGCATCTGCTCAGTGCGATAGCAGGGCTTGGGGTTGATAATCTATTAATTCGCGTGTCAGCGTCGGAGATACCGATTATGGACGGTAGCGCCGCGCCATTTGTAGGTTTGCTGCTGCAAGCAGGTTTCTGTGAACAAGAAGCAGCAAAGCGCTTTATTAAAATTGTACGTCCTGTCCGCGTCAAAGTTGACGACAAATGGGCAGAGCTGCGTCCTTATGACGGCTTTGAGTTAAATTTCGAGATTGATTTTGACCATCCTGCTATTAATAAAGATTTTCAGCATGCACAATTGCAGTTCTCGACGCAAAATTTTATTGAACAATTAAGCTCAGCGCGTACTTTTGGTTTTTTACGAGATATCGAGGCTCTACGCCAAAATAACTTGGCGTTAGGTGGCAGTATGGACAATGCGATTGTTATTGATGATGCCAATATTCTTAATGAAGAGGGGCTACGTTTTAATGATGAATTCGTGCGTCATAAAATTCTCGATGCTTTAGGCGATTTATACCTCATTGGCTATCCTATTTTAGGCCGTTTTAATGCTTATAAATCTGGTCATGCATTAAACAACATGTTGGTACGCGAGATATTATCCGATCCTAGTAACTTTGAAATTGTAACTTTTGATGACAATGTAAGTTGTCCTATCGAATATTTACCTTTGAATCGTATAACAGTCGAAGGATAAATACACGAATATACACGAAGTATCGAAACATTTACGCAATATTACATAACTTGGTTATAAGCAGTACTAAATAATATTCATTTAAATAGATATTTTCTCATCTATTTTTGAAAAAATGAGCTACAACTTCGATAGAATAAAAGCTGTAGGAGATAAAAAAATCATCTGTCAGTACGGTTCACATTATGAATCACACTGACAGATGATTTTTTTTGTTTGTAAGATTACAAAAACGCAGCTTTATCCGGGTCGAATATGGGTCTAGTTTACATAACTTTACATAGCAAACCGTACTTTTTTAGGAATTAATTAAGCGCAAAAGTGCATTTTTAAGATTTTTATCGGTGGTGACATGCTCTGCAGCCTGTGATATAGTCCGCTTTGTGTTTTGGCTAAGGGCCTGATTTTCATGGGCTTTACGAGGCTTTGATGAGGTCGCTGATAACGCTTTTGATGATTTAGAATAATTATTATGAGCGGGAATATTGGCTACGACGACGCGAATTTGCTTGAGTTGTTTAAATGTAATCGACTGCTCTGTTAATACCTGCAAATAGGCGTTCTGTAAATAGCGAATATGATTGGCAGCGGTTATCGAGCCCACACTGAGTATAAGTTGCTCAGCGGTTAAGCCCACGACCCAGCAGTTATTGAGGATTTCCTCAGGTAGACAATCTACCAAAAGCTCTTTTACCTCGGTCGTTGCTTGTAGATATAAACGCATATTGTCAGCAAGAGTTTGTGGTAGTGCGCTACCGGCAAAAGCTTGATGATCAATCAGTTTAGCAAGTCGGTTAGGTTGTTTCTTTGACATCGTAAACACTCATCTTCTAGGTGACAGCAGCGATATTCATCATAAACAGCGAGCTTTTGTACTACGGATTTTATCATGTTTATTTCATGGTCATCTTCCCTAAATTAATTCATGCTTTGTCACGGACGGCGAGCAATCCTGTATTTACAATAGGTAGTAAATTTATGAAACAAGCTTTATTAATTTTGTCAGTATTGGGAATGGGTATAGCACAGACGAGTGGTGCTGTCGAAACAACCTTTCAACCAAATAATACCTTGAGTCATACCATTACAAATATCTCTACTTCTGCGAACTACGGTTCAAGTCGCAATATCTATAGCACCAATAGCGGTGCTTATGTTTCTAGCAATGACGAAATCAGCCAAGCGATTGACAATCTTAGTGCGCATGCAAAACAGAAAGAATATCAGCTTGCTTCGCTAACCAGCCGCTTATCTTATGAGCAGCGTCAGCAGCAAGCAAAATCAGTACCTGATCGTTATTCTGCTCCTGCTATCGCCGCCGCCAATGCGTCACGCGTTGCGCGCTCAAGCAGCACAGGTTACTGTGCCCGTTATGTCCGTAAAGCATTACAATCAGCAGGTTACGAGTTTACGCCAAATCCGTCAGCCTATCAGTATGCCTCTCGTGGTACGCTAGCCCAAGCTGGCTTTGCTAAGATTAGTAATAATACACAGCCACAAGTAGGCGATGTTGTGGTTTATGATCGCAGCTCAAAGCATCCGCATGGTCATATTCAAATCTTTGATGGCAATGATTGGGTATCTGACTTCCGCCAGAGTAGCATCAGCCCATATAGCGGTGTATACAGTTATACCACTTGGCGCGATTCTAAATACGTTGACGATGCATCGAACCGCGGTATCTATCTTGCTATGGCTGACTAATCAGCAAGCGCGCGGTATCTATCTTGCTATGGCTGACTAATCAGCAAGCGTGAAATAACGATTATAGATTTTAGAATTCAGTGTTTTCTCCGAACCCAGTAATGCTCTTGATGGCATTACTGGTTTTTTTTTGCTCTAAAGCATGAGAATAAAAGGTAAATATGATTAAAGAATAGAATGAGGTTTGAGCATTGCCACTTTTTCATCAAATACTGACCAATACTGCGTGTCGTGAAAATCGGGCGGGGCGGCGTGATTGGGCGCGAAATATAACGCCGTCTTACCGAATTTAGTATCAAAGCTTAAAATCACACAAGGATGGATGTATTCAATGCCAATCTCATCGTTGGTAGTCTGTATTTGGGATAATTGGTTTAATGATAAATAAAAGCTACGCTCGAAATGATAAGTTTTAGCGCCAGCTATTAATGGACCATTAAAAGAGGAGGTTGGCATCGAACCCGATTGCAGCGCTGCGTTGTCAGCGGCGTTACTCACTGAGAAGGGAGGAGCTGTCCAATTAATAGAAGCCCGTGTTTGCCCATTTCCTTGTAACAGCGGCGTTGGCGGTAATGTCGCAGGCTTACGATAGTCGGCAAATTGATAAAGCGCATAACGGCCGTCAGGACTGGCGTTAATTTCCATATAAGGATTTGTTTTGTTATTATTTTCATTTATCGAAACGGCGCTGTTTATCAACTTGCCTGCTAAAAAGCACTCAAGACAAGTCTGCTCCCATAAATAATCTGCAAAACCCACTTGTTCAGCTTGCCATGTTGGCCAGTACAATTGCGCTGCTAACGATTTAAGCGGTAACGTGATGCAGTAATCAAGCTGTAATTGCCATTCTGTAGGCTGGGCAATGACAGCCCTATTGACCAAAGTTGCGACCACTTCTATTTGAATGCTTTTTAAGTCTCCTATGGTGACACCTAGCTGCTCGGCATCAGCGGCTAGCGTATCAGTTGCTAAGCATAAATTAAAAATTTGGCTCATAGGTCGATAATATCCAGAGTTTAATAACAGTAGCGCATTATGATACTTGTAGTATTTTATTTAAACTGACTATAAATAGCATAAAAGCCGCGAGCAAATGCAGCGCGGCTTTTATTCAATAAGATAGAACATAAGCTAAAATTAAATAGGTAGCTTATTTATTGGGCGTGACGCGCAAGGTTTGACAGCTTTGGATTGGCGTTTGGGTTTTGACGCAGTAACAGTGCCATACGGCCAATTGAGTGTATCAAAGTCGCATTAGCCGCTGCGGCAAGCTCAGCGCCAATGACATCGCGCTCTTCTTTGCTGCCAGCTGGCAATTTTACTTTGATAAGTTCATGATCGGTCAAAGCACGATCAATCTCTTCAGCGATACTTGGGGTAATGCCTTTATTGCCAATCATAACAATCGGTTTTAGGTCATGACCAATGCCTTTTAGGCGTTTAACGGTAGCGTTATCGAGTTGCATACTATTCCTAGATGTTGGTAAAAATAAAAGCAGGTACTATTGCGAGCAGATAATGACCATTATAGATAATCTATGGTCACCTTGCATGAGATCAGCAGGATTTTGCACGATTTTACGTGATGAAAATGTTAAACTGAAAGTATGAGTACATTATAAACGCTCCAGGTTTATAAAGCAGTGTTTTTGCCAAGAGAATTTCGCGGTTAAAGGGTAATGAGACAGATACAAGATTTCGTTGTTCAGCACTAGCGTAATCATATGCTGATAAAAGCGCTTTTATAGATAATTAGTAGACACTTATTAAAATTGTCATAAATAACCCCTTTATAAACCGCCAGTCGTGTTTTACAAACGATGTATTTGCAAGCAGGTATATTACCAGACAATAGGAGCAGTCATTTTGGTCACGCGTATTGAAAATAAAAAATTGTCAAAAAGTAGTAGTGCTTGGATGCAAGAGCATATTGACGATCCTTATGTGAAAAAAGCCCAAAAAGATGGCTACCGTGCCCGCGCTGCTTATAAATTGCTGGAGATAAATGAGAAAACCAACCTGATTAAAAAAGGCATGACCGTCGTTGACTTGGGCAGTGCGCCCGGCAGTTGGTCGCAAGTCGCTGGCAAATTGGTCGGTGAAAAAGGCGTCTTGATTGCCTCTGATATACTGCCGATGGATACTTTGCCCGATGTGACCTTTATTCAGGGTGATTTTCGTGAGGCAGATGTGTTCGAGCGTATCATGGCAGAAGTCGGCAACCGAAAGGTCGATGTGGTGCTATCGGATATGGCACCTAATACCGCTGGTAACAGTGCCATTGATCAGCCGCGCATGATGTATTTATGCGAGCTGGCGGTCGATTTCGCGCTGACAACCTTACCCGAAGGTGGCGCGCTTATTATGAAAGTGTTTCAAGGCGAGGGTACGCAAGAATTACGCAAGCAGATGCAGGCGGATTTTAGTAAAATTCGTAGTATCAAACCGGGTGCTTCACGACCACGCTCAAAAGAGATGTTTTGGATTGCCATTAAGTAGTAGGTCGTTTAACTATTTAATAAAAAGGTTTTAACGTCAAGCAGTTGCGCAAATCATCCATCCTATAAAGTGTGATAAAAGGTCACCATAAAGGCTATGGTTAATGAGCGTAAAAACGCTACAATCCGTTAACTGAATAAATGTGATTGCTGCTTGAATTATACAGGTTAGCACCACATATCATGATATATTAACTTTGTTTTAAATCTATATTTTTACATCTACGTATCAAGCCTATGTTTTAAGCAAAGTCGTCTGAGAGTAAACGCTTTAACCGCTCAGTTATTCATTTTAGTTCGTTTATTTATTATTTTGCTCAGGTTTTTAGAGTCATTAAATCTAAGTAAAAATAATAATTTGCAGCTAGGCATTGAATAGTGAGACATACGTTTATATATAGACGTCACGTGTTTAGTAAACACACCAATAAGTAAGGGATGGGAATAACTAGTGAGCGACATGGTAAAAAATACCTTATTGTGGCTGGTGGTGATCGGTGTTTTAGTGCTGGTGTTTAGCGGCTTTGACAAATCATCTGAGCCGGATAATCTTAACTACTCGGAGTTCGTGACCGCCGTGTCAGAAAACCAAGTAGCCAGTGTTGAAATCGATGGCGAGCAAATCACCGGCGAGAAGAAAAATGGTTCATCATTTGAGACCATTCGTCCAGCTGTGACTGATGATCAGCTGATGCCACTATTGCGCGAAAACCAAGTTGAAGTTCAGGGCACCGCGCCTAAGCGTCAAAGTGTTTTGATGCAACTGCTAATAGCCAGTTTCCCAATTTTATTGATTATTGGTCTGTTTTTATTCTTTATGCGTAATATGCAGGGCGGTGCTGGCGGCAAAGGCGGCGGTCCAATGAGCTTTGGCAAATCAAAAGCCAAAATGCTGACCGAAGACCAAATCAAGGTGAACTTTGATGACGTTGCTGGCTGTGAAGAAGCCAAAGAAGAAGTCGTCGAGGTTGTTGAGTTTTTACGCGACCCTGATAAATTTACTAAGCTTGGCGCGACGATTCCACGTGGAATCTTAATGGTTGGTCCTCCAGGTACGGGTAAAACACTATTGGCAAGAGCCATTGCTGGTGAAGCCAAAGTACCCTTCTTCTCGATTTCAGGTTCTGACTTTGTTGAGATGTTTGTCGGTGTTGGTGCCTCACGTGTGCGGGATATGTTTGAGCAAGCGAAGAAGAGCGCGCCTTGTATTATCTTTATTGATGAGATTGATGCGGTCGGTCGTCATCGTGGCTCTGGTATGGGCGGCGGTAACGACGAGCGCGAGCAGACATTGAACCAATTATTGGTTGAAATGGATGGTTTTGAAGGTAACGAAGGCGTTATTGTCATCGCGGCAACTAACCGTGCAGATGTCCTTGATAAAGCATTATTGCGCCCAGGTCGTTTTGACCGTCAGGTGCAAGTAGGTCTGCCCGATATTAAAGGTCGCGAGCAAATCCTAAAAGTGCATCTACGCAAATTACCAAATACTATTGGTGTTGATGCCCATGCATTGGCACGTGGTACGCCGGGCTTCAGTGGTGCGCAGCTTGCCAACCTTGTTAACGAAGCGGCGTTATTTGCCGCGCGTCGTAACAAACGTAGCGTTGATATGAATGACTTTGAAGACGCAAAAGACAAGCTATATATGGGTCCTGAGCGCAAATCTATGGTTATCCGTGAAGAAGAGCGCCGCGCGACAGCCTATCATGAAGCGGGTCACGCGTTGGTTGCAGAATTGCTACCAGGCACCGATCCTGTTCATAAAGTGACGATTATGCCGCGTGGCTTTGCCCTTGGTGTGACTTGGCAGCTACCTGAGCATGATCAGACCAGCATGTATAAATCAAAAATGCTTAACGATATTGCGATATTGTTTGGTGGCCGTATTGCTGAAGAAGTCTTTATCAATCAAATGTCAACGGGCGCTTCAAACGACTTTGAACGTGCGACCAAAATGGCACGCGCGATGGTAACCAAATATGGTATGTCAGATGCGCTAGGCATCATGGTTTACGAAGACGATGATAGCTCACAAGGTTACTTTGGTGGTGGCGGTCGGACGATCTCGGAAGCCACGCAGCAAAAAGTTGATGAAGAAGTACGCCGTATGCTAGAAGAGCAATACGATATCGCCCGCGAATTGATTGAAGGCAATCAAGACAAAATGCATGCGATGGTAGATGCGCTGATGAAATGGGAAACCATTGACCGCGATCAGTTGCAGGATATTTTGGCAGGTGAAGAGCCTCGTCCGCCAAGAGTCTATCAGCCTAATGAAGTAGACTTATCGAAAACTGATATTAAACCGACGAACTCTACACCGCCGCCATTACCAGCGATGTAGTTTCTCGTTTATTACAATCTCATAGATAGTCGATAAAAAGCCCTTTTTGATAAAGGGCTTTTTTGTGGGCGTCATTTGACGAAGGCTTTAGGACGGAATAAGATTTGCTGCTATCATGGACGTTTATAATCTTAAACAGTGTAAATACCGCTAACACAGTTCTTTAAAATACAATTTATAATGGATAAGTTATGTCATTATTCCAGCATTTACCCAGCTATAAAGTAACGAGCCGCGATAAAACTTTAGATTTATCACAGCCGCATATTATGGGGATCTTAAACGTCACACCTGATTCCTTTTCTGATGGCGGACGGTTTACTGCGATTGATAGCGCCATCATTCACGCTAAAGACATGATAGGCGCGGGTGCAACCATTATTGATATTGGCGGTGAGTCTACGCGGCCCAATGCCGCTGCTGTGTCTACCGAAGAAGAAGTGCAGCGTGTCGTGCCAGTCGTCAAAGCGATTCGCCAACAGCTAGGTAGTCTAAACAAGGATATTTGGTTATCTATTGATACCAGTAATCCTATCGTTATGCAGGCAGCGTTTGAAGCGGGCGCTGATATTTGGAATGATGTTCGCGCGCTGAAGCGTGAAGGCGCA
This sequence comes from Psychrobacter sp. SHUES1, assembly GCF_001652315.1. Classification (NCBI taxonomy): domain Bacteria; kingdom Pseudomonadati; phylum Pseudomonadota; class Gammaproteobacteria; order Moraxellales; family Moraxellaceae; genus Psychrobacter; species Psychrobacter sp. SHUES1. Next base: position 28,980 of record NZ_LXWA01000017.1, read on the forward strand.
GCAGAGATGGCAGCTAAGCTTGATATTCCTGTCATGCTGATGCACATGCGCGGTGAGCCTACGACGATGAACAATCTTGCTCAGTATGATGATGTGATTAAAGAAGTCAGTACCGAGCTAACAGCGCGTATCGCTGAAGTGACAAACGCGGGCATCAAGCGCGAAAAAATCATTATCGATCCAGGTTTTGGCTTTGCAAAAAACTATGAGCATCATTGTGCGTTATTAAGTCAGCTCGAACGTCTGCAAACGCTCGGATTGCCAATGATGTTTGGTATTTCACGTAAGCGTTTTTTAGCTGAAGTATTAAGCAAAAGCGGAGTCGAAGCGTTTGCCAATACTCAAGCGCTAGAGCGTGACGCGGTAGGAACGGCGGCGGGGATTTTTGCACTACAACAGGGCGCTAGTATTATCCGCACCCATAATGTCGCTATGATGCAGCAAGCGGTGACGCTATGGCAGCAATTATCGGCGTATAATCAAAGCTGATAGGCTAATAGCTTTTTATAAGCTGGCTGTTGCTAGATTGCCTTTTATAGACGAGGCTTTTATAAGCACGGCTGACTCCTGTTATTTATTAATCTTACTATTTATTTAACGTCTATTTAGTTAAATACCATTTAAACCTATGGGAATATTTTTATGACAATTAGCAATCAACCAGAGCCAAACAAGCAACCAGAACCCACCCTCGAGCAACGCCGCATTATTTATCAAGCACGCCGTGGCTTAAAAGAATTGGACTTTTATATTGATCCTTATATTAAAGAGTTATATTTAACTGCCGACCCGAGTGAACAGGCGACTTTCGCAGAAATGCTGACCCATGAAGACCCAGATTTATTGGATTATTTTACCAACCAAAGCCGTCCAGAAAATGCAGCGATATGGGATTTGGTTAATAAAATTAAAACATGGCGTCATAGTAAAAGTTAAACGTAACCATTAAGGTTTTTTCAAAGTACCAGCCTTTTAGATAGAGGCTTTGAATACATAAAATCCTGCTTGGATGCTAACGATGACATTGCTAAGCTCCTTACGTATCGACGCGCCAATCCAGCCTGCGAGCCGTATACGTTTGATGTTTTATCTGCTTTTGGTCAGTGCGCTGCTGATATTGGCAGCGCTTGCGTCATTGGCGTTGTGGCAGTATGTACTCATATTGATTGTAAGTGCCGCTGCCCTAAGCTATTTAGCGCTATCGCGACCGATTTTACTGCATCTAAGCCAGCCGCCCTTAAATAAGAGCATCTATCAACATTGGCAACTTCTGATGCGGAGCAGTCGCGGCGATAACTTGTGGCAAGCTGAGCTGGTCGCAGTCAGCAGCTATTCTTGGGTGATATGCTTTAAATTTTTATTGTCAAAGAACCTTATCAGCGCCCTTTAGCAGTCGCGATATTTCGGGATCAAGTCAGCGCCGAGCAATGGCGCAAATTGTCTATTTTAGCCAATAGCGTTTCTGCTAAAATGGCGTAAATAAAGACCACGCGTTAAGAAAATAATACAAGTAGCGTCATCTATATGGTGCAATTCTTTATATATCTTTTCCTACCTCTCATTTCATCCTTTCAATCACTAACATGCCGCTACATGCCATAACAAAACGTCTATCTAGGCTAAGTAAGGGTTTTGCTATAGTAATCATAATCGTCAAAATCTTATTTGTTTTATTATTTAAGGATTTGCCATATCCGTGGCGAATAGATTTTTAGATGAGTAAAGAAGATCAGATATTTGACGATACATTATTTATAATAAAAGGACGATATCATGAGCTTATTAGGAAACTTAGTCAGCCAAGTGGCGCGCAGTGCGATGGACCCAGAGGATAGACAACGCAACCCGGTCAACCAACGTATTAATCCACGCCGCACCGGTGGTTTAGGCGATATATTGGGCAGTGTATTAGGTGGTGGCACCCAGCCAAGTGGCTACAATCCACAGCAGTATGAGCGCCGCAGTGATAATGGTTTTGGTTTAGATGACATCATCGGCGGGCTTACGGGCGCAAACCAGCGCGGCGGTATGAGTGCAGGCGCGGGTGGACTTGGCGATATTTTAGGTAGCGTCTTAAGTGGTCAAATGGGTGGCGGTCGAACCTCGCGCGCGGGATTTGGTGGTAAAGGTATGCTGATCGCTGCATTGATGCCGATGGTACTCAGTTGGATCAAACGCAATGGTGGTTTGAGTGGCGCTTTATCAAAAATCACTGGCATGGGTTACGAGAATCAAGCGCGTTCTTGGATGAGTAACCAAGAGGTCAATGATAATCTTGATCCTAATGAGATTACCCGTCTATTTGATGAAAGTGAGATTCAGCAGGTAGCGGCGCATACCGGCGCAAATGAGATGGAAGTTCACCAAGGTCTGGCTGAGCTACTGCCTGAGGTTATGAACCAATTAACGCCAAATGGCAATTTGGAAAATGAACCTGAAGCCAATGAAGAGATTGACCAAATTATCAATCAGTTATCAAATCGATTAGGCACATTAAAGTAAAATAATTGTCCTTTATAAATCTTCCTTTCCGTCATTAAGAAAAGAGTGCATATACATGCGCTCTTTTTTTTGTTTTAGCTTAGCAAAAATACTTACATTCTAACGCGATAAGGGCGCAGAGTTTTCTATGTGAGTCGAGTGCTAAAAAGATAGATATGTTAAGAACCGTGACTAAAGTCGCTAAGAAGATTCAAAAAATTTATGATAACGGTATAATTTATTTAAGGCTACTTCATAGCTTTGCATGTTATTACCCAGTTTCTTTAAAAAGCTTTATATAAAGTCATGCGATATAAAGGTATAAGTATTTTACAAGGATATTACTCATGCCATTTAAGCCTATCCAAGCAGCAATTGCCATCTTAGTTGGTTTGATTATCTGGTTTGTGATTCCTGTACCAAATGGGGTAACACCAGAAGCATGGCATATGCTGGCCTTATTCATCGCCACCATTGTGGCCATCATCGGTAAAGTCTTGCCCATCGGGGCGATTGCCATTATCGCCGTTATGTTGGTGGCGCTGACTGGGGTGACTAATGACAGTCCAAAAGACGCCATCGCTGATGCCTTATCGAGCTATTCAAGCCCGCTGATTTGGCTCATCGGTATTGCGGTAATGATATCGCGAGGACTTATAAAAACGGGTTTGGGGCGGCGTATTGCTTATTACTTCATCTCGATATTTGGAAAAAAGACCATTGGCGTTGCTTATTCGTTAAGCGCAGCGGAGCTGATGATAGCGCCGATTACCCCTTCTAATACCGCTCGTGGTGGCGGTATTATTCACCCCATTATGCGGTCAATTGCGCAAAGCTTTCATTCAACGCCAGAAGAGGGCACGCAAAATAAAATTGGCCGTTATCTAGCGATGGTTAATTATCACGCTAATCCGATTACTTCTGGTATGTTTATTACCGCCACCGCGCCAAACCCACTGGTGGTAGATTTGGTCAATAAAGCCACAGGGAGTGAGATTCAGCTGTCATGGACGACGTGGGCAGTGGCCATGTTTATACCGGGGATGCTCTGTTTATTATTGATGCCGTTGGTTATTTATCTGATTTATCCGCCCGATGTCAAAGTCACCCCAGATGCCAAACAGTTTGCTAAAGACAATCTAAGCGAGATGGGGCAGGTGAGCACGCAGGAAAAAATCATGTTGGGCGTCTTCGCTTTAATGCTGATATTGTGGGCCAATATTCCAGCACTAATCTTTGGTGAACAATTAAGTGTCGATGCGACAACCACTGCTTTTATCGGTTTGACGGCGCTTATACTGACAGGCGTATTAACTTGGGATGACGTGCTTAAAGAAAAATCAGCATGGGATACCATTGTATGGTTTGGGGCACTGATTATGATGGCGTCTTACCTCAATAAATTAGGCTTGGTTGGCTGGTTCTCAAGCAACATCGAATCAATGATTGGCGTGATAGGCGTCGGCTGGATCGGCGCTGTGGTGATTTTGACGTTGGTTTATTTGTATATTCATTACTTTTTTGCCAGTACCACCGCCCATATTACCGCCTTGTTTGCTGCTTTTTATGCAGTAGGGTTAAGCCTAGGCGCGCCGCCGATGTTATATGCGCTTATTTTAGCAGCGGCAGGCAATATTATGATGACGCTGACCCATTATGCAACAGGTACGGCGCCGGTTATTTTTAACTCGGGCTATGTGACCCTAGGAGAGTGGTGGATTATCGGCGCCATCATGAGTGTGGTCAATCTTGTGGTATGGATAGGCGCAGGTTTGATTTGGTGGAAACTGCTTGGTTATTATTGATAAATAGACTGATAATATTATGAATCATCGATGATTTTGCTCAAATTGGTTAGAAGCGCTCATCTAAGGTATCTAACGTATAATTTAACGCCTCAAAGCAGATATCGGTATTGAAGCCACGATATTGCAAAAATCGTAGCTGGCGAGCCTTGTCTTTTTGCTCAGTTGGGATGTTATCGCCATATTTTTTGGTACGGGCGGTGACGGCAAGTTTTAGCCAATCGACGCCTTCGACCAAGTTATCGGTATCTTCCTCGATAAATTCACTAAACTCTTCAGATTCGACATTAGCCATGTCTATCAGCTCATCAATATTGCCGGGCATGGCTATCTTTTTATGATAGAACTCTTGCTTAATACGAGCGCGTCCGCGTCCTTTACGGATATTTTCTCGTATCAACATCAGCGTGGTACGATAATCGCTTTGATAGCCTTTTTCTGCAAACTCATCAAGTAGGGCATCAATTTTATCGGGGTCTTGTTCTTTGTCTAGCAGCTTTTGTTTGAGTTCAGCTTTACCGTATTCACGGCGCGATAGATAATAAAATGCCAACCAGCGCAAACGGCTTTCGGCTTTGATGGCGTCGATATCCGCTTGGCGTTGCTCAGGCGTACGCAAATAGGCTTTAAGCGCCGCAGGTAGGTTGTCTGTTTGATTATTAGCTTGATGGTTTAATTCACTATGACCTTTAGCAGTGTTACTGTCTGTATGGTCATTATCTTCGCTACTATGAACATCGTGTTTGACCTCGGCAAGTAGCTGTTTAATACTTTGCGCTTCTGGTGGCTGATAGGCAGGTACGTTATTAGGCTCAGGAATGAAATTTGCCGCTGGATGAAAGTTTTTTTTGCGCTTTTTGTTTTTAGAAGGTTTTTTATTATAAGAGGAAGATGAGACAAGCGAGTCTATATCCGCTATAGCATCGTCCTGTAAAGGTGTTGCTTCTTTTTTTGTATAAGTCGTATGTTTAGCCCTTTTCCTGGACTTTTCTTGATAGGGCTGCTGAGAATTTTTAGCAGACTCAGAGGATTTGGTAGACTTTTTGGATTTGGTAGACTTTTTGGATTTGGCAGGAGTAGCACTCGCTGAATCGGCTTCCGACTCAGCGAGTATTTCAGCTAAGGTTTTAATTTTCATAATCAATCATGATAGACAATCATATTCTACAAAAAATCTATTATTGCACAGGCTCAGGAGCAAAGTCTTGTTCAGGCTCTTCCTTGTCTGGAGCTTTATTAGGGTCGACTACGCCAAGTTTTTCAGCCCGAATTTTCGCTTCGATCTCTTCAGCAATTGCAGGGTTTTCTTTTAAAAACAGTACCGAATTGGCTTTACCTTGGCCGATTTTTTCATCGCCATAGCTATACCACGAGCCTGCTTTACCAACTGCGCCAATCTCAACGCCCAAATCAATCACTTCTGCTAGATGGTTGGTACCTTCACCGTAAGTGATTTCAAATTCAGCTTGACGGAATGGCGGCGCCATCTTATTTTTGATAACTTTGACGCGGGTTTGGTTACCGATGATATCATCGCCATTTTTTACCGCCCCGATACGGCGGATATCCATACGTACGGACGCATAGAATTTTAGTGCATTACCACCGGTTGTGGTTTCAGGGCTACCAAACATAACGCCGATTTTCATACGAATCTGGTTGATAAAGACCACCATACAGTTCGAGCGTTTGGCATTACCGGTGATTTTACGCAGCGCTTGGCTCATCAAACGTGCCTGCAGACCCATGTGCGAATCGCCCATTTCACCCTCGATTTCTGCTCGCGGGGTTAGCGCCGCGACGGAGTCGATGACAATCATATCAACTGCCCCTGAGCGCACTAACATATCGGTAATCTCAAGCGCTTGCTCGCCATTGTCTGGCTGTGACACGAGTAAATCGTCGGTATTTACCCCAAGTTTACGGGCGTAAACTGGGTCAAGAGCGTGCTCGGCATCGATAAAGGCACAAACGCCGCCTTGCTTTTGACATTCGGCAATCGCTTGCAAGGTCATGGTGGTTTTACCAGAGCTTTCAGGACCGTAAATCTCAACGATACGACCTTTTGGTAGACCGCCAATACCAAGCGCGATATCTAGACCCAATGAGCCGGTAGAGACCACATCGGCGTCAAGCGTGGCTGAGTCGTCACCAAGATGCATAATGGTGTTTTTACCAAATTGCTTTTCAATTTGACCTAATGCCGCTTTGAGGGCTTTGGCTTTATTTTCGTCCATGTAGGACTCCTTGTGAAAAATAATAAATATAAGATGGTCTGGTTATGTCAAACGTGGCATTTAAAACGATAGGTTTAAAGCGTTTGTTAAATAACGACTTGCTCAGTGAAATCACTCACGACTTTCATCATCAGTAAACGACACGTTTGGCAAGTTTGAGGTAGAGGGTTATAGTGGGTTTAAGACAGTGATATCGGCTATATCACCTTACTATACAGTAAAAACGAATCATGATAAAAGCAAAAAAAAGTTCATAGATGCGAATGCTCATTTGCCATAATAATGGCTGTAGGTTTATCTTTGCGATACTGGTCGCGCTATTCTGTGTTATATCGCTGTTGTTTAGATAAGGCTATTATAACAAAAGCCAAGCCCAATATTTAGCGTAGCAAGCGGCTAAACGACAGTGAATGTCGCCTATTATTCTACTGATATTATGACGAAGTAGTTATGCTTTGCCCTATATTTTGAACTTAATAACAGGGCGGTTTGTCAATAGTTTTGTAAGTTGTCCACAATAAAAAAAGTATTTTTATTTGTAGGTTGTGAAACATTGATAAGCTTTAAATTAATTTGAAAAAAATTAAAAATATATTATTTATCTTTTAAATATGTCGTAAGTAATTGATTTATAATGCTTTTAAAATTGTACAAAAAATGAACGATTTTACCTAACCCTTTAAGCTATCTAAGGAAATGCTTGTCAAGTAGCGACTTATACACAGGGTTATCCACAGCTTATGGGGAGAACTCAGCAAACCCTTATGTTACCGATGTTTGCGCAGACATAAAAACTTAGAGACAGGCGAAATATTGATGATTTCTATTTTTGCAACTTTAAATTTAATAAAGAAATTGTTCTGTTACGCCTATGTTTCACATAATGCCTGCGCCTACAGGGCGTTCAATAACAGCCTTGAATGGCTCAATATCTTAAAAACGACATGCAAAGCCTTATATGTCAAGGGCTATGCTAAAAGTAGCAAAATTCAGCTAAAAGCGGAAAAATGAATTGGCATAAAAAAACGGCTAAGTACGTTATTAGTATCTTAGCCGCTATCGTGCAGGAATGCTAGGGTTACGCTACCAAGCCTAATCCTTGATATAGATCAAATCCCAAACGCCGTGTCCGCGCTCTAAACCGCGGCGCTCAAACTTAGTCATTGGACGAAAGTCAGGACGGACGGTGAAATTACCTGCGCCTGCTTGATTGGTCAGTCCAGCAAAAGCATCTAAAACCTCAACCATCCAAAAGGCATAATGTTCCCAGTCGGTCGCCGTATGGAACCAGCCGCCTTGTTTTAAGCTGCGCGTAACAATTGTCATGCGCTCAGGACTGACAAAACGGCGTTTATAGTGGCGCTTTTTTTGCCACGGATCAGGGAAGTAAAGCTGAATGCGGTCGATATGATTTTCTGGTAGCTGCTTGAGCAATTGGATGGCATCACCGTTGATGATTTTAACGTTGGTTAACCCTTGCGTCCCTGCCATATAGGCGCATTTACCGATGCCTGGCTCATGGACTTCAACACCAACAAAATTGCGCGTCGGCTCTGCGGCGGCCATCTCGATAAACGAATCGCCTAGACCAAAACCAATCTCTAAAGTCAGCGGCGCATCACTGCCATTCGGGCTATCTGCAAATAACGCGCGTAAATCGTTAATGCCCTCAAGATTGCCATCACCGAAACTGTTATTGACCAAGTAATGCGCAAACTCTGGCGCAGTCAATGCCAGTTCGGCATTTTTATTCATGTGCGTCCGCCGTTTCATAAAGGTATTAACGATACGAATGTGCTTGTCCGTTGACTCTTCAGTCTGACTGCTGGCATCAGTATCCACATCCACGTTATCAGTATTAACGCTATCAGTGTTAATGTTAGAAGCGGTTTGCATTTCTGTGTTCATGGTATCAGCGGTATTGGGGTTTTGCGCATCAGTCGTATCGTTACCACTACTATTGATGTCATTGTGCTTAGGATGTTGACTCATAGGATTAACAAAGCTTAATTAAGTAGATAAAGTTGCCTCATTATAAGTGAAATCGTCACCACTGTGAACGCACAATACAGTTTTAGCGCACCCGCTATAACGCTTATAACTTTATAGGCTGTTTGTATATATAGGTTTCATATATATGGGTTTTCTACGCAGGGCTTTTGGCGTTATCATATAGCCAGCATGTTTTAAAAATAAGGGTTTAAAAATAACCACTTAATCAGAAACGTTGGATAAAAAAACGATATACAAATCCGCGCGTTAATATTTATGCTTAATAATCAGTAAGGCCTATCACCATGTTATTTATCGAGACGGATTCGCCGCCACCGTTTTATCAAGAACAGCTGAGCGCTGCTAAACGCGAACAACTGGATAAATGGTTTATCAGTCAGCGTAGCCAGTCGTATTATCTTAAACGCTTTAAGGAGTTTGATGAGCAAGGCTACCTGTCGCCTAAATGGCACTGGGCGGCGTTCTTTGTCACCTTTCCTTGGCTGTTGTATCGCAAGCGCTATATGGATGCGATTGTATATAGCGTCGCAGGTTGGTCATTTATTCAACTGAATGTGGCGCTGATATTGGTAGCGTTTGAGTTTGTGGCGATGCCTTTTATTGCCGATGCGTATCAGATGGGCATACGTATCGCTATCGCGGCGCTGATTTGGCTGTTTTGGTCGTTTATGGTGGCACGCTGGACAGATGCTTATTATTACCGTATGGCACGGCGCGAGATTGCAGATGCTATCAATGATTATCCGCGCGATGAAGCGGCGCAAAAAGCGCATTTAAAAAAGGAAGGCGGGGTCAGTTTATTTGGCTTAGGCTTAGGCTTTGGATTTTTTGCTTTTGCATTAATGGTAATCAAGCTACAGTTTTTGCCCATTGTCGCCAAGCCTAAAGAAAATGAAATATTATTTGATGCGTATGATACTGCTAAAACGGCACAAAATCGTGTGGCGCTTAGCTATCGGCAAACAGGACAGTGTCCGCTTAATCTGCCTTTAGATATGGGCACGCAGCAAGTCAATATCGCGGTTGATACCCAAGCTGCTGGCGTGACAAACACCGATTGCGCAGTTATCGCTACCATTCAAAACGTCAAATTTCCATTACGTTATTTAAATGAGCAGACGCTGGTTTTTTATCATCTGCCCGATAGTGATAATTGGCGCTGTACGACCTCGCTAAATAAAAGGCAAGCGCCTAAAGGCTGTAGCGAGGATTAATAAACGATAAAACTATAATAGCCGTTAGTTTTTAGAGTCAGCGGTCAGATCGTCTTTTTCATCGGCGGGTATGGATTGGTTTTTTAGCGCGTCATAAAAGTCCGTCAAATCCATTTTACGGGCTTTATCGATATCTTCATCAAATAAGCTCTCAAGCTCCGCTATGGCTGATTGTGCCGATTCAATCATACTGGCTTCGTCGTCATAGATCGCTTGCTGGCGTTCAATCAAATCATCATCATAATCGCGGAAAGTTTGGACGGTTTCGCGTGCTTTTTCTGCTGAGATACCAAGTAGTTGTAGCGACTCACGTGACATATCTAAAGACGATAAATAGGTCTCACGCCAAATATGACGGACGCCGACTTCACGCAAACGGTAATAATGCTGGCGGTCACGGGCGCGTGCTAAGACAATCATATCAGGATAGTTTTTACGCAAATATTGAGCGGTGGTAATAGAGCGCTCTACATCGTCGATGGCAAGGATAAAAACGCGTGCTTTTTTGATACCGGCGGCGCGTAGTATCTCGGGGTTTTTTGGATCGCCATAATAGACTTGGTTACCAAATTTACGCACGAAATCGACGCGATTTGCCGAGCGCTCAATCGCTGTAAATTCGATGTTGTGCATACGCAGCACCCGACCGATAATCTGCCCCACACGCCCAAAACCGGCAATAATCACCTGATGCTCATCGTCAGGAATGGTATCGTACTCGCGGCTGGGTTTTCTTTTGGCAAAGAGCGGCTCACCGATTTTTTCTAAGAGTAAAAATGCCAGTGGCGTCAGTGCCATAGAGATGGTGACGATAAGGTTTAAAGTGTTGGCAAGCTCAGGACGCAATACATTTTGCACGCTCGCCACACTGAATAATACAAAGGCAAATTCACCACCTTGAGCGAGGGTAACCCCCAAACGAATACTGGTCGGCCAGCGATTGCCCGATACTTTTGCAATCGCAGTAATCACCGCAAATTTAATCACCATCAACGCCATAGCGCAGCCGATGATAAAGATAGGCTTTGCTAAGATGAGTTTGACATCGGTGAGCATGCCGACCGACATAAAAAACAGCCCTAACAGCAAGCCTTTAAACGGCTCGATACTGGCTTCTAGCTCATGACGATATTCAGAATCCGCCAGCAATACGCCAGTCAAGAATGCACCTAATGCCATCGATAGGCCAATTTGTCCCATTAAAATAGACACGCCCATGACGATAAATAAAGCGACGGCGGTTAAAAGTTCTGAAGCACCGCTAGATGCCACAAATTTAAAGAAAGGTCGAATGATATAACGGCTGGCAAAGATAAGTCCGGCAAAAACGGCAAATACTTTACCAAAATAAATCAAATCGTAGCTTTGCTCGCGCACCCCTGATAAAAACGGAATGACGGCTAATAAAGGGATAACGGCGATATCTTGGAATAATAAAATGGTAAAGGCTTCACGGCCATGGGTACTAGAAAGCTGCTGTTTCTCTGTTAATATTTGCAGGACAAAAGCAGTGGATGACAGCGCCAAACCAAAGCCGACGATAAAAGCAGTATCGAGCGGCAAGGTAAAAAACTGGTGTAACAGCCACATCAATAGCGTGCCTGTCAGACCGACTTGTAATCCCCCGAGGACAAATATCGAACGCCGTAGCGCCCATAATCGTGAAGGCTGCAACTCAAGACCGATAATAAACAACAGCATGACCACGCCAAACTCGGAAAAGTGCAATAAGCTCTCGGCGTCGCCTGCAACGTCTAAACCACTGGGGCCCAATATTAAACCAGTAATCAGATATCCTAACACCGTCGCAATACCGAAACGCTTGCCAAGTGGTACAAACAGCAGCGCTGCCCCCAAGAAAATTGTAGCTTGTAACATCAAGTTTGGTGAGCCGGCGGCGGCAGCGAGCATCTGGAATCCTTAGCGGTAACGATAAAATAAGCAGTAAAACGGGGTAGATCAATAGTCAAAAATTTTGAACATCGTTTATTTTTTACGATAAATCTTCCATACGCCATTGTCTGCCAGCGGATTGCTATAAGCATCGTTACGGCGTTTCCGCGGGGTCTGACGACTGTCGACGATTTTAAAATCAGGTAGGGCATGAACGATAAGCCCCGTGCGGTAAAAGCGTACGCGCTCAGGCTCTAGCATCTCGCCCTTGGTATCGCGGCAAAATACATATGCGCGCAAATCAATAAATTCACGATGCGCCACCAAACGTGCCTCATCATCATTGTCAAATACGGCACTCATACGGGCGATTTCATCGGCACTATAATCGCCACATTTATCGGTCAGCGCTCCGACCGAGCCAAAACTTTTGGATTCTTTGGCGCGGGTCTTGGTCAGATGTAACCTTTGCACATGATAAATAAACTGCGGTATCTCAAGGCTGGCGGGCAAAGGCAAATAGTCGGGTGGCAGATTGGCCGCCGGATAAAATGCCATCGCGCGCTCAAGCAGACTGTGCCAACGCTGCTGATAAGCTTGGACTTCGGCTAAATTGCCTTCATAAATCGGCATATCACGAATTTGCCGCAAAATATCAGGCGGAAACTGCTCATCTCGAAAGCTGGCAATATCTTCTTGCAGCGTCGATAGCAATGCTTTGGCATGCTTTTTACCCTCGCTTGAGATAGGGTCATCAATGTAGCTTGGAGCAACGAAAGGAGCTGAGCGTCTTGACATGGCAGAAAATAATCCAGTAGTGGCAAATTGGGCGTTTCAGCTTTAAGTATACAGAATTTAGATAAAAAATATGGCGACGCGGCCAAATTTCCCATGATTTTTAACATCCTATTACAATGAAAAAAGTCACCTGATATAAGCTTGTTTAAAATTAACTCTCTTTCTTAGGCGCTTTTTTTTATGGATAATGGCTCTAAATACTTCCTAAATCATCATAATCGGCGGAGCTTCTTAAGAATTTTTAGTAGAGTGATTTTAAAAATTACCGGTGCAGGATTGGCGCTAGTATTTGGATTTTGGTTGCTACTGGCGTCAAATATGGGACCGGTTTATCTGCCACAGTTTATGGACGGCGCGCTAGATTTTTGGATTCGCATGACGCTGTTGGGGCTGGGGCTAAGTATTTGGCTCATAACAGCAGTTTGGTTCATTTGGTTTGTGCTGCGTTATAGCCATTACTTGATAAAGTACTATTTGACAAAACGTCGCTTATAAATGAAACATAAATAGACGACGTTTTAATGGATAGTTGGTTTTAATGGATGGTTAGTTTTAATTGATTGTTATAAGAAGGGCACTGTTTTTGATATGTCGTATCTGGCTTATTAATGGCTAATGTTTAAAGTTTAGTGTCTTAGAAATCTTACCTAAAATCATGCCTAATGGTTGTGACCAATATGACTATTGCTATTAGTCGCCTGCTGGGAGATATCGCAGACTAAGGCGTCGCTATGGGTTTTGGTTTGCGGATGCGCTAAGCTTTCAACCTGTATCGTTGCGTGATGAATATCAAGCTCAAGAAGGCTCTGCTCTAAACTGGCAATCAAGATACTCGATTCATAAATACTCATTTCACCATCGACGACCACGTGACAAGATAGGGCGTTGAGACCGCTGGTGATACTCCAAACATGTAGGTCATGGACTTTTTGGACTTGTGGATGGGTAAGTAGTTTATCTTCGACCTCTACCAGTGAGATGCCTTCTGGCGTGCCTTCCATCAAGATATGTACCGAATCACGTACCACGCGATAACCACTAAATAAAATCAATATGGCCACAATGACCGACGCTGCCGCATCTGCCCAAACCCAGCCAAAGCTCATCATCAAAAGCGCGGCAACGATAGCGGCAACCGAACCCATTAAGTCACTTAATACGTGCAAATAAGCACTTTGCATATTTAAATTAACTGGTGCTTTAGCTTCAGTTTGTCCATCTTGCTGTGCATGGTTGTCGCCATGGTTATGATTATGTGCATGCCCATGCGTATCAGTGCCGCGACTGCCGCGATGCATCAGCCAAGCGACCACAATATTGACCAGCATACCAATGGTCGCAACGATAAGCATCCCTTGGGTCGCAATCTCAGGCGGCGAGTTAAAACGTTTAATCGCCTCATAAAAAATCATGATGGCAATAATAACCAGCGTTGCACCATTGACCGTCGCCACCAAAATCTCAAAGCGTTTATAGCCAAAGGTTTTTTGATGGGTGGCCGCTTTTTCACCAATTTTAAAGGCCATTAACGTCGCGCCAAGCGCTACCGCGTCACTGAGCATATGACCAGCATCAGACAGCAGCGCCAAACTACCCGTGAGCCAGCCGCCAATGGCTTCGACAAACATATAGCCTGTAATGATGATAAAGCTAAACAGCAAAGTGCGCTGATAACCCTTGGTATCGCGCGGTGCAACCGTCTCTTCTAGATGCTCATCGTGGTCATGATGGTGTTGATTATCCTTGGTATACCTGTCTTGAATATTACTATTATCTGCATGATTTTGAGCATGTTTATGGGTATCAATCGCCGCATTCTGATGAGAATGGTCATGTTGTTTAGATTTCGGGCGCTCTTGATTCATAACAATACTCGGGATAATAAAAGGTGAAATAGAGGATTTATAAAGCTTTGATTGCTTATAAAGTTGGGCTTGCGATGCATAACCAGACAGTTATAGAGAATTTAGCACATTTACTAAAGGCTTGCTGTATCTAGGCAGTAAACGATATAAGGCGAATTTTGGCTAGCGTTCTTTATTGACGCTAATGTATAGAATGACGATTAAAACTGGCGCGGTGTATTCTAAGATTGAACGTTTACCAGCCGACAGGGTCGATATCTAAGGTCAGTTTTAGATATTTGGCGCTTGGCAAAGCAAGTACAGGTTGCCACCAGTGATTGAGTACCCTATGTAATTGCTGTCGGTCTTTGCCTAATAGCAGTAATTGCGCGTGGTAGCGGCTGTTCTTTTTACTCATCGGCGCATCGATAGGGCCGAGAACAGCAAGATTATGAGCGTTTGGAAGAATACCAACGGCATCTTTTAGCGCTTGCGTGGTGGCAGCTAACGTTTTACCTTCGCAGCGTATTAGGGCAGCATAACTATGCGGTGGCAAGCCCATCATTTTACGCTCTTGCAATAGCTCACGTGCGAATGATAAGTAACCGTCTTTTACCAATTTTAATAACAGCGCATTATCAGGTTGCAGCGTTTGAATAAGCACGCGCCCCGATTTGTCCCCGCGACCAGCACGGCCTGCCACTTGAATCATGAGCTGGGCGGTATGCTCCGGCGAGCGAAAGTCGGCGGACAAAAAACCGCGATCGGCATTAGGCAAGCAGACAAGCGTGACGTTGGGAAAATGATGACCTTTGGCGACCATTTGCGTACCGACTAAGATGGCAGGCTTGCCTTCATTGATACGCTGATAAATATTCTCCCAGCTGTCTTTACGTCTGGTGGTATCGCGATCGATTTGGATAATAGGATACAGCGCTTTACTGGTTTGCGGATTGGCAAAAATTGCATGCAAATTTTCACTTAGCCTCGTCGTTCCGATACCTTTGGCGTCCAAATTTTGACTACCACAATCAGGGCAAACCGTCGGAATATAGGCCTGCCAGTCGCAGTGATGACACTTTAAATAAGAGCTGTTTGAATAGGAATTGGATTGCGATTGGCTATTATAATGCACGGTTAAATGCGCATCACAGCGCGGGCAATCGGCTTGCCAACCGCACGCTTCGCAGAGCAAAACTGGCGCATAGCCGCGGCGATTTAAAAATATCAATACTTGGTCGCCCGCTTCTAGCGTTTGCCGTATCGCGCCGATAAGCGCGTCGGTCAATCCGGTATCATAACGTGCACCGTCGTCTGTCGTCTGTTGATGGGTGCTTTGCTGGCGCGCGTCAATCAGCTGCATGGTTGCAGGTTTGGCGTTACCAGGGCGAGTTTGCAGTTGGTATTCGATAAGCTTGCCATCATCGACCAGTTTTAGATGTTCAAGCGAAGGCGTCGCAGTACCAAGTACGACGGGAATATTGGCTTGGAGTCCGCGATACAGCGCGACGTCAGCGGCATGATAGCGCAGCGTGTCTTGCTGTTTATAAGAACCATCATGCGCTTCATCGACGACAATTAAGCCCAAATTCGCAAACGGATACAGCACCGCCGAGCGTGTACCGATGATAATTTGCGCGTGACCAGTACGGCAATCTTGCCAACCTTGCAGGCGGTGGGTATTGTTCATACCCGAATGTAATAAGACTATATGAGCGGCAAAGCGACTGGCAAAGCGCGCGCGCGTCTGCGGCGTCAATCCAATCTCTGGCACTAGTATCAAAACTTGTTTGCCCGCTTCCAAGACCGCTTGCATCGCTTGCAAGTAGACTTCAGTCTTACCACTACCGGTAATGCCATTTAATAAAAACCCCGTATATTGCTTATTTTCATGCGCAGCAATAATGCCATCGACGGCAAGCCGTTGCTCCTCATTTAGGTCAAGCGGCATTTTTGCTAAAGTAACGGGCGCGGGCGCAGATTTCGCTTCAATATAGCGCTCGATAAGCCCTTTTTCTTCTAGCATCTTTAAGAAGGGTCGCTGCATACCTTCTAATAATAGGACGTCTTCACTAGCGCCGTGCTCACCGTGTAGCTTAAGCATCTCAAACTGCTGCTTTTGTTTTTTGGCATTGCTATGAAAGTCAGCATCAGTGACGTGCGGTAAAATCCGCCAATGGGTAGTGAGTAAATCCAGCGGCTTACCTTGGCGTACGAGGGTTGGCAACATCACCGCTAACACGTCACCGAGCGGATAGTGGTAATAACGCGCCAGCCAATGCGCGAGCTTTAGCATATTGCTGTCTAAAATGGGCTCAGCATCTAAGCATTTATTAATAGGTTTGAGCTTATTCGTCGGTACGTCGCTAGCCGCTTCCTCAATATGAGCAATGACAATACCGATTAAGGTTTGACGACCAAAAGGTACCTCAACACGGCTACCAATCGCTGGTAGCGCCATGGCAGCGCCATTTGCTAATGTCGGCGTGTTTGCCGGCAAGCGGTAGTCAAATACCCGATAAAGGGGCACGGGCAGGGCAACTTGTAGCAACATAACTGGGCTTCGCAGTCTTTTATCGAATGAATAGAGGATAGAAACAACAACGCAAATCTAAACAGGCACAGACAAATAAGCTTAGCATGAAGCTAAGCTTATTATCATTTACTATAAACCAGTAATGCTCAGTAATGCTCAGTAATGCTCAATAATCGTCTTATTCAATATACATGATAGATTCGATTTCAACCACACCGCCTTTAGGTAGCGCCGCCACTTGTACGGCAGCGCGGGCAGGATATGGCTCGCTTAAGTTGGCGATAAATACGTCGTTTAGCGCGGCAAAGTCATTTAAATCGGTTAAAGAGACGTTGAATTTAACCACATCATTTAAACTGCCACCGGCTGCCTCACAGATGGCTTTGATGTTTGCAAATACTTGCTTAGCTTGTGCTTCAAAGCCTTCTTTTAGCTCCATGGTATCAGGGTCAAAGCCCAGTTGACCGGAAATATAAACAGTATTGCCTACTTTTACCGCTTGTGAATAGGTGCCAACGGCGGCTGGCGCTTTATCGGTTTGAATGGTTTGACGGGTCATATGATTTCCTTATGATGTTTTTGATGTTTTTTGGTTAAAAAATTGGCCAAAAAATTTCAGGCGATATTAAATGCTCAATATTGAATGGATTTAAAAGGGATAGATTTTAACATGTATTTTAACGGCTTTTATAATTGATAAAGCCTAATAATATTAGGGAAGCCAAGTAGCGAACGCAACTCGCGAATGCCTTGCGCTAAATGATTGCGACTACGCACGACGATATGAATAATGGTGTCGCTGCTACGCACGTCGACCTTTTCGACCCCGATATTTAACTGGCGCAGATGATAAATCACTTCACTGATTTGCTCGTCGCTTAGAGCAATAGATAGTTTTAAGTAAGCAGGGAAGCGGATTTTGCTGTTATGTTCCCCGGATGAGTCGCCTTGCTTAATGGCTTTATCATTGCGCCAGCGCAGTTGGATAACTTGATAAGGATTGTCTTTACGGATATCGTCTAACGAAAAGCACTTATGGCGATGCACAACCAGACCATGACGTGATAAATGGCCAACGATAGGGTCGCCATAAATCGGATGACAACAATTGGCAAAATCAAGCTCAACGCCTGAAGCGTTGACAATCAATTGTTGCGGTTGGGTCATATCATCAACGCTTTCTTGCGATTGCATATCACTGACTTCATCGCTAAACAAACGGGTGACCACCAGTTGCGGCAGCAGCGTGCCCGAGCTGATTTGCTCAAACAGCGCATTTTTTTCTGTTAGACCCCGCCATTCGGTCAGGTTTTTCCAATCGCTTTCGGTCAAATCATCGAGGCTTTTCTGATAGGTTTTTAGCGCGCGGTCTAAAGCCTCTCTGCCATGATGCTGTTTATCTGCAGGCGATAAGTCTTTAAACCAACGTAAAATCTCCACGCGGGCTTTATTGGTCACCACAAAGCCGAGCCATTCCGCTTTTGGTTCAGAATGACTGCTGACTTCAATCTCGACCAACTGCCCGTTTTTCAGCACCGTCCCGAGTTTTGCATGCTTGTTATCGACATTGGCACCGACCGCGACATTGCCCACCATAGGGCCGACGGCGTAAGCAAAGTCTAGGGCTGTGGCGCCTTGTGGCAGCTCATAAGCGCGGCCTTGCGGGCTGTAGCAGATGATTTTACTCGAGTGTAGATAATCCATCAGCTCATTAATAGTAGAAACGGCCGCGGAAAAATCAGGACTGTCGGCATCTAACGTGTCTTCGTCAACCAAGTCTTTCATATTACGCAGTGATGCTTGAATAACCGACTGGCTGACATCGGAGGCGTGTTCGGCACCAATAACGCCAAGCCTTGCCGCGTTTTGCATTTGCTTGGTTAAGATGGTGACTTTAACAAAATCATTGTCACGCTCATAAATAAGGGTGAGCGACTGATTGCCACCGGGCAGCGGACGCCGAATGTTATCGGCGATATGACTGTCATCAATCTGATATTTTTTAATGAGATAATAAGCGAGCTTGTCACAAGCTTCGATGTTATCAAGCACAATCTCAAACGCATAATGGCGCAGTAGCGCATTGATTTCACCGCGATTACGGAAAAACTGCCGGAAGATAACCACGCGATTGTCTAAAACTTTGACCATGCCATTCAGATCAAGGTTGTTTAGCACAATGCTCAAGTAGCGATGAATGGCTTCTCTTTGAAAATTACGCCCAAGTCCATGTTGCAGCAGCTTATCAGACAGCTTGTTATACATATCAGAATCAAGATTACGATAACAAAGCACTTCGATATAATCGGCAATGTCATTGAGGCCCATCAAGCGCGCAAAAGGTACATAAAAATCTAACGTTTCTTGTGCAGTAGTTCGCTGTTTTTCGGGGCGTACCGCATCGAGCGTCGACATATTGTGCAAGCGGTCAGCCAGTTTAATAATCAAGACGCGCGGGTCAGCAAGGGTAGCGGTCAAGATTTTATGAAAGGTGGCGGCTTTGTTTTCTTGCTTGTTATGGGTTGATGATTTTAATTTGGTCACGCCATCGACCAGTCTGGATACTATTTTACCGTAACGCTGCTCAATATCTTCAGCGGTAACCTCGGTATCTTCTACCGTATCATGAAGGATTGCTGCAATAATGGTATCGCGATCCAAGCGAAAGCCTGCCAATATTTCGGCGACGGCAATCGGATGCGTGATATAAGGCTCCCCTGATTTACGCTTATCTTTGATATGCGCTATATCACCGAACTCACAGGCATCAATAATATCACTACGTTCAGCCGCAGTGAGATAACCTACTGAGCGCAGCAGGTTGTATTGAGCATCATCAACTAAAGGATGACTGAGTTTGGGCAAGGTTTGAGTCATAAGGTGGTAATCCTATTTTCCAATACCTATTTATCAGTTCAGGACGGTTCGTCGGCTACGGACTTTTAATGGGTTCAGGACTGTTGGGTAAATGATAGCTGGATGAATAAGCGGCGGTTATGCAAAAGAGTAAGCTATTAGGTCAAAGCATACTAACTTAAAACGCACAAAGCGAAAAGAGGGCAGACCACCCTCTAATTAATCGTAAATCGTTCTCAATGTCAACTCTTATGCGCGTAAGTCAGGCAGAAAATAAAAAATTCTACCTGAGTGATATGATTTTCGCTATAAATGGTCGCAAAAATTGGCAAGCGTTTGGTGTTATCAGTCGTTTCATAACCAAAAAACCACAGCCGATGCTGTGGTTCTTATCTTTTAGTAATGTCAGCACGGAATAAAGTGGTCGTGCTTATTGCTAAAAGTTAGGCTTTACTAAAAACAGCTCTGTATTAAAAGCTATGATCGCCCGACAAAGCCAAATCTAATGAGCTTGTCGCAAAGTTATGCTCTGGCTGATTTAAAATATCACGGGTGATTTTGCCGGCAGCAATTTCACGTAATGCCAAGACCGTAGGCTTGTCGTTATCGACGTCAACCATCGGCTCAGCGATACCCTTGGCCAATTGACGGGCGCGCTTACTGGCGACCAAAATCAGCTCAAAGCGATTATCAACATTATCCAAACAATCTTCAATCGTCACTCGTGCCATAAATAGCTACCTCGGTTGTTTTTATCAGTCACGGCGCTTGTCCGTCACTCAATAAAAATAATATCAAAAATATAAAAGGGGGATAGCTGGACATTATAGCATTTTTTGCTTAGGCGCGTAGTTGCTTTTTATATCTGCTGTTAGTTATACGAAAATCGAGATTTTTTACTTTTAAGCTTTCTTTCCCCTAGGTTTTCTTTGCTTATTCGTCGACTTGGCTATTTAGCAAATTGGCAATAGTGCGATGATAGCGCTGCTGCTGGCGTTTAAGGGTTTGTCTGTCGGCGACGATAATGGCTTTTAGTTCGGTTAACGCCACTTCAAAATTGTCATTAATCACCACAAAATCAAAATGTACATATTGCGCCATCTCCGTGACCGCGCCCGCCAAGCGTTGCTCGATGACTTCCATGGTATCCTGCGCACGCGTCGATAAGCGCTGACGTAAGGTCGCTAAACTTGGCGGCAAGATAAAAATCATCGTCGCATCGGTAAATATCTTTTTCACTTGTAGCGCGCCTTGCCAATCAATCTCAAGGATAACATCGACGCCTGCCTCCAGCTGCGCGCGCACGCTTTGCTCTGATGTGCCATAATAATTGCCAAACACTTCGGCATGCTCTAAAAACTTGCCTTCGCCGATAGCCGTGACAAATTTATCAACGTCGGTAAAATGGTAATGCTGACCATCAATCTCGCCGGGACGCGGCGCGCGCGTGGTGTGCGATACGCTAACGGTCAAGTCGTTGGTGGTGGCCAGTAGCTGTTTGACCAGTGAGGTTTTGCCCGTGCCTGAGGCGGCGGTAATAATAAATAATGAACCTGTCATACGGTTTTTCCTAATGGATAGTTTGCTAATGTAAGGTGCCACAATGGAATAGGTACTAGTAAAGTATGCGCTAATAAAAAGCTAAAAACGGCGCAAATAAGTGTTGAGCTGGTAAAAACAAAAAACGCCATCAAGTATGGCGCTATAAAGTTGTATTGATTTCTCATTGATACGTCATTATAAACTGCTTGGCGCGCTTTTATTTAATTCGCGCAAGCTTTTTAGCACTTAATCTTATTTATTGTCTGTTTTTGCATTAAAAGGCTCTGTGTCAATGAACGTTAATGCTCAGTTCATTTGAAACAGGGCTATTTTCAAAGGCAATAAAAGCAAATTATGCTAAAGTAGAGCATGGATGTTATCCCAAGTTTTGAGGTTAAGCAGTTTGACGTTAAGCTTTAACCATAAATTATCTAATGATAGGCCCTCTTATGCAAATTTATCTTGCCAATCCACGTGGATTTTGTGCTGGTGTGGATCGCGCGATTGCGATAGTGAACGAAGCATTGACACGTTTTGAGCCACCCATTTATGTGCGTCATGAAGTCGTGCATAACAAATTTGTGGTCTCAGATTTGGCCAATCGCGGCGCGGTTTTTGTCGAAGAGCTGCACGAAGTGCCGGATGGTTCAATCGTGATTTTCTCAGCGCATGGTGTCTCAAAGGCGGTCGAAGATGAAGCAGAGCGCCGTGATTTGACCGTATTTGACGCCACTTGTCCATTGGTTACCAAAGTACATATCGAGGTGGCACGATTTGCCCAAGACGGGATGGATGCGGTATTGATTGGTCACGCAGGACACCCTGAGGTTGAAGGCACTATGGGGCGTTTTAATCGTCGCCACGGCGGGCAAATTCATTTGGTCGAAAATGAAAGCGATGTTGAGGCTTTAAATGTGCAAAACGCTGAGCATTTGGCTTTTGTAACCCAAACGACTCTTTCGATGGATGATACCGCGCGCGTTATTGATGCGCTGCGTGAAAAATTCCCCAGTATTCAAGGCCCACGCAAAGACGATATTTGCTATGCCACCCAAAACCGCCAAGACGCGGTCAAAGATTTAGCCGGTCGTTGTGAAGTGGTGTTGGTGGTTGGTTCGCCAAACTCGTCAAACTCTAATCGCTTGCGTGAGTTGGCTGAGCGTATGGATTGCCGCGCCTATCTGATTGATAATGCCACTGAGATGGATAGAAACTGGTTTGATGGCATTCAAAGTGTTGGCGTTACTGCTGGCGCGTCTGCGCCTGAGATATTAATCCAAGAAGTGCTACAACAATTGCAAGATTGGGGCGGAGATTTACCAAGTGAGCTGTCAGGTATCGAAGAAAACGTGACCTTTAGCTTGCCAAAAGCGCTGCGAATTCCGGTCACGCAAGTAGGTAAATAGCATGAATAAGCAGAAAAAAGGCTTTGTGTTAGCAGAAGCGACGCTTGCTGAGATTAATAAACAGTTAAAAATTAATCTGTTTACCATCGTTGTGCTGATTGTCATGCTGGTGCTGAACACTGCGCAATTTATGAAAGAGTATAGTCTTTTATATGGCGCGCTTATCGCTGTCATGGCGTTTTTTCTATTTATAATGGCCAAAAGTCGCACCATGCTTATGATGAGAAAACAACAGCTTACCAAGTAAATGCTAAAGGTAAATTAAATATAACCGTTATTATGAAAGACCAACCTATTAAAGTGGTCGAGAATACAGCATTAATAAAGAAGATTAGATTAAGGATGTTCATGCCAGCTTATTATCAGTTTATCAAACGCGAGCAGCTAGAAGGTGGCGTTAGCGTTGCCCATTATCAGCCAACCAAACATGCACAAGGCGCTTGGAATGAACACGAGCAGCATATGGCACCAGCGACTGGCCTGCTGACCGCTGAGCTTGAAAGTTATGCGCCGCAAGCAAATATGCGTATCGCTCGTATCAGTCTGGATATTTTAGGCTTGATACCGCTTGATGAGTTTACCGTTACCACGCGTTGTATCCGTCCGGGTAGAACGATTGAGCTAATTGAGGCGGTCATGAGCAGTCGTGGCCGTGATGCCATTATCGCCCGTGCTTGGCGACTGCTGACCCAAGATACTAGTGAGATTGCCGGACTTGAAGATCAAAAAGCGCTGTATCAGCCTGAGGATTTGCCTGTTTGGGATGGTATGAAAGGCTGGCCGGGCGGTTTTATCGAAAGCGTCCACTTGGTTGCCGAGCCCGACCGCCGTGCTGGTCGTGGTATGGTATGGATTACCAATGATGTTGAGATGGTAGAAGGCGAAACGACTGACGATTTGGTACATCTAATGGGGATGGTCGATACCGCCAATGGCGTCGTGCCACGCTTGGGACTCGGCTTATCAAAATTGCAATGGATGTTCCCCAATACGGATTTGCAAATCCATATGCATCGCGCGCCAAAAGGGCGCTGGCTTGGCATCGAAGCGGTGCAACAATACGGCGATGACGGTATTGGACTGACCAGTGCCGTGCTGCATGATGTGCACGGGCCGTTTGGTCGTAGTGAGCAAATCTTGACTATCCGCCCTATGCCGCGTTAATTTTAGTTATTGAACAACTATGCGTTAAATAAGTATGGGTTAAACATTAAACAACGAGCAACCAAACGTAACGTTATCAAAGTTGCAACTTGCCCTGTCAAATGGCATTTAGTTCATAACGTTAGGCTATAAAAATTTTGTTATCTAATTATATAAAATAAATCAAAAGTATATAGTTAATTGATTATACAAATAATTGAAAATCGGTTGTAATGGAATACCACAACGAGGCAAGGTGATTCAAAACTGCTATGATGGGTTTTGATAGTGAAGGTTACCTTTCACTTTATCCTTGCAACAACGATAACTAAAGGAATATGACCATGAACGATATGAACGATAAAAAATGCCCTTACGATATGACGCCGTTGACCATGAGTAATGGCGCGCCAGTGGTTGATAATGAAAATAGTAAAACCGCGGGCAAACGCGGTCCTCTACTCGCAGAGGACTTATGGCTTAACGAGAAGCTTGCTGATCTAAACCGAGAGGTTATTCCTGAACGCCGTATGCACGCCAAAGGTTCGGGCGCGTTTGGTACTTTCACTGTCACCAATGACATTACTCAATATACGCGTGCTGATATTTTTAGCGAAGTGGGTAAGCAAACGGAGATGTTTGCGCGCTTTAGTACGGTGGCAGGTGAGCGCGGCGCTGCTGATGCTGAGCGTGATATTCGCGGTTTTGCCCTAAAATTCTATACCGAGCAAGGCATTTGGGATTTGGTCGGTAATAATACGCCGGTATTTTTCGTTCGTGACCCGCGCAAATTTCCAGATTTAAACAAAGCGGTCAAGCGTGACCCACGTACCAATATGCGTTCGGCAACCAATAACTGGGACTTTTGGACGTTATTGCCAGAATCTTTGCACCAAGTCACCATTACCATGAGCGACCGAGGTATCCCAGCCTCTTATAGACATATGCATGGCTTTGGCTCGCATACGTATAGCTTTATCAATAGCGACAATGAGCGTTTTTGGGTCAAATTTCATTTCCGTACTCAGCAAGGTATCAAAAACTTAACCGATGCCGAAGCCGCTGAAATCATCGCCTCGAATCGTGAAAGCCATCAAGAAGATTTGCTCAGTGCCATCGACAATGGCGATTTTCCAAAGTGGAAAATGTACGTGCAAATCATGCCAGAAACCGATGCCGATAAAGTGCCTTATCATCCGTTTGATTTGACCAAGGTATGGCCAAAAGGGGATTATCCGCTGATTGAAGTTGGCGAGATTGAGCTTAATAAAAACTCAGACAATTATTTCTTAGACGTCGAGCAAGCGGCTTTTGCGCCGAACAATCTCGTGACTGGCATCAGTGCCTCACCAGACCGTATGCTACAAGCGCGTCTCTTTAGCTACGCCGATGCTCAGCGTTATCGCGTTGGCGTCAATCACAAGCAGATCCCAGTCAATAAACCACGTTGTCCGGTGACCAGTAACCACCGCGACGGTCAAATGCGTGTCGATGATAACTACGGTGGTCGTCCACACTATACGCCAAACAGCTTTGAGCAGTGGCAAGATCAGCCGCAGTACGCTGAGCCAGCTTTAAAGATTGATGGCTACGCAGCGCATTACGATTTCCGTGAAGACGATAGTGATTATTTTAGCCAGCCGCGCGCACTGTTTAACCTAATGAACGATGAGCAAAAGCAAGTGTTGTTTGATAATACCGCCCGCGCGATGGGTGATGCGCTTGATTTTATTAAATATCGTCATATTCGCAACTGTAACTGGTGCGACCCTGCTTATGGCGTAGGCGTTGCCAAAGCCCTTGGCATGAGCGTTGAAGACGCTATGGCAGCACGTGAGAATGATCCTGCTCGTCATTTACCTAGCTGTTTATAATCTCTGTAGAAAATAAAAACGATAGAATTTAGCTGTTCTATATTTATCTAAAAACACCGCCTTAGGAAACTGGGGCGGTTTTTTTTATGCTTAATTATTTTTTTAGCTTAGTTTAGCCTATTTGATCTTGAAATTTTTACCCGTGCCCCTATCTGATTAGGCAGCCTAGCAGTATTTACAGCGCCTTCTTGCTAATCAAATTTAGTAATTAGATTGGGTAATCAAATTGGCTAAACTGCTAGTATTTGAAAATTTGTGATTTATGCGTGCTGGTAACAGCATTTTTGGTATCAATAATAGGAGTTTTTATGAGTGAACAGACCCAAGCGGATAATAAAAACGCTAATGACATCAATATTAATAAAGACAGCCCAGAATTAAAAAAACACAGTTTTGAAGCAGAAGTGGCGCAGCTGCTGCATTTGGTGACGCATTCGCTTTATTCTAATGCCGATATTTTTGTGCGTGA
This sequence comes from Psychrobacter sp. SHUES1, assembly GCF_001652315.1. Taxonomy (NCBI): domain Bacteria; kingdom Pseudomonadati; phylum Pseudomonadota; class Gammaproteobacteria; order Moraxellales; family Moraxellaceae; genus Psychrobacter; species Psychrobacter sp. SHUES1. The sequence goes on from NZ_LXWA01000017.1 coordinate 55,091, forward strand.
ATTGGTTTCGAACGCATCGGACGCTTGCGACAAATTGCGCTTTGAAGCGACCAATGACGACAGTCTTTATGAAGATGACGGCGAGTTAAAGATTCGTATCGCTGTCGATGAAGATGCCAAAACCATTACCTTTATCGATAACGGCATCGGTATGAATGAAGCCGACGCCATCGAAAACTTAGGAACGATTGCCAAATCTGGTACTAAGGCTTTCCTCGACAAATTGTCTGAATCGCAAAAGCAAGATGGACAATTAATTGGTCAATTTGGGGTTGGTTTTTACTCTGGATTTATCGTGGCTGATACCATTAGCGTTGAGTCACGAAAAGCGGGCGAGCCTGCCGATAAAGGTGTACGCTGGGTTTCAGACGGCACCGGTAGCTTTACCGTTGAGCCAATTACCAAAGAGACGCGCGGTACCAGCATTACTTTGCATCTAAAAGAAGAGTACAGCGAAGGCGAAGATAATTATCTAGACCGCGGCAAAATCAAGCGTTTGGTCAATAAGTACTCAGACCATATTAGCTTGCCGATTCAGATGCGTAAAGAAGTCTGGCAAGAAGATGTGAAAGAAGAGGGCGACGACAGTGACGCGCCAGCAGGCGGTCAGATGGTCTTGACCGACGAGTGGGAAACCATTAACAAAGCCAGTGCGCTTTGGACCCGCTCAGCATCTGAGGTTGAAGATGATGAGTATGTCGATTTTTATAAAAACATCACTTATGACATGGATGCGCCGCTAACATGGACACACAACCGCGTTGAAGGTCGCGTTCAGTATACCCAGCTTTTATATATTCCGAAAAAAGCGCCGATGGATTTATACACGCGTGAGCAGCAGCACGGCTTAAAGCTTTATGTGAAGCGCGTCTTTATTATGGACGATGCTGAGCAATTGCTGCCGATGTATTTGCGTTTTGTGAAAGGGGTCATTGATTCAGCGGATCTGCCGCTTAACGTCAGCCGCGAAATCTTGCAAGAATCGCGCGATGTTAAATCTATCCGAGATGGTAACGCGCGCCGTATTTTGACCTTGCTAGCGAGCCTTGCTAACAGCGAAGATAGCGATAAACAAGAAAAATTTGCCCAATTCTATAGCGAATTTGGCGATGTGATTAAAGAAGGCCTTGGCGAGGATATGGGCAATCAAGAGCGTATTGCCAAATTGCTGCGTTATGCCACTAGCACCAACGACAAGGTTGAGATCAGCTTTGAAGATTATAAAGGTCGTATGATTGACGGACAAAAAGCCATCTATTATCTGACGGCGGATAATTTAGCAGCTGCTAAAAACAGTCCGCAGCTTGAGCTGTTTAAGAAAAAAGGCATCGAAGTTATCTTGATGACCAGCCGTGTTGATGAATGGGCGATGAACTTCTTGACCCAATTTGATGGCACGCCGCTGCAAAATATCGCTAAGGGTGCGGTTGATTTAGGCGACTTGCAGGACGAAGCCGAAAAAGCTGAAGCTGAAAAAGCGCAAGAGACCATGAAGCCTGTCGTTGATAAGCTAAAAACAGCACTTGGCGCGCGCGCAAAAGACGTTAAAGTCTCAACGCGTTTGGTTGATAGTCCAGCGTGTCTAGTCATTGGTGAAGGTGAGCTGTCACCGCAAATGATTCAGATGCTGAAGCAAATGGGTCAAGATGTACCAGAAAGCAAACCAACGCTTGAGGTCAATCCTGACCATCCACTGATTAAAAAGTTAGAGAGTAGCGAGCAGTCTGACGACAATTTTGACAAGCTGGCGCAGGTCATTTTTGACCAAGCGTTACTTGCCGATGGCGGTCAACTAGAAGATCCAGCCGCTTATCTAAAACGCGTCAATGAGCTATTGATGCGATAATAATTGCTGCTTAATAAAAGGAGGTCTTGATTTTAAGGCCTCCTTTTTTAATGGATTGTCAATCAACGTTTAGAGTAATTTTTCGGCAGTTTTTACAAATCAGCCTTATCCTCTTGAGCGACAATCCGTTACAATCGCGATAGATTAGCGAGCTAAAATATTAAGTTAGATTTCTCGCTTTTCAATCCTATTTTATCGTCAAATAATAATAAATTGGCGTTATTTCTCTCGACTGGCTAGAGGTCTAAGTCTTTGTCACTTGCGTCATTAAAAACCGTATCGCTTCAGCGCTTCTCGCTCAATTTCGCGGCCAATATTATTGCCACCTTGTGGATGCTGGTCGGGTCGACGCGGGCGTTCTCTTGGGTAAAACCCACCTTTATCCAGTTTGCGGTATTCGCCATATTGGCACTGGGTAGTAATGTCCTATTCTCGTGGTTAGCCGCCGCAAATGGTAGCGTCTTTAATGAGCAAGGATTGGTCAGCTATTTAATTTGGCCAATGATTATTTTGCTCGGCGGTATTATTTTAGCTCGCCGCGCTGGTAACCAAGCGCTGGTTTTTGTGCCTGTCATTTTATGGCTGGTTGCTGATACGCTATCAGCGTTACTGCAAAGCCTGGTACAGTTTTTTGGCAGCTATGGGTGGTTGCCAAGTTGGAGTTATTCTTTTTTACCTATTTTATTTTTAGTGCTGTTTTTATGGCAGACACTCGCTTTATTATGGATATTTTTCCGTCGCCTGCGCATTTCTTGGTGGGAGAGAATCATCGTCTTAGTAGGGGCAGTGGCATTATTGACCATTTGGCAGCGCAACGTCGCCGACCAGCCGATATTTAAGCAAATTCCTGTTGAGCCAGTACTAGAAGAAGCGGCTTTGTACGAGCAGCCGCGATTATTGCAGCAAGCTTTAGACCGTATCGACCCGAGTATACCCGGTAAAAGCGACTGGTATTTTATGGGCGTGGCAGGATTCTCAGAACAAAACGTCTTTCGTTCTGAGATTAATAAAGTGCGTGAATTGTTTGACGTGCGCTTTGGTACCAGTGGCCATTCGCTGGCATTGATTAATAATAACTATACGTGGCTAGATGAGCCAATTGCGACAAAAACCAGTATTTTGCGCGGGTTAAAAACCATCGGTCAGCAAATGAATGCTGATGAAGATGTATTATTTCTTACCCTATCGTCACATGGTGATGAGAATGTTATTCAACTGGCAAATCCACCATTAGCGATGGATAATTTAGATGCCACGTGGCTGCGTGAAGCGTTAGATGCGTCCGGTATCCGCTGGCGAGTGATTGTGGTGTCGGCGTGCTATTCAGGCTCATTTATCGATGAATTGGCATCACCAACAACGGTAATTATTACCGCCTCCGCCGCTGATAAAATGTCATTTGGCTGCACCAATAGTGCTGAGATGACTTACTTTGGACAGGCTTTCTTTGCGGAGAGTTTGCGCGAAAACACCAGTTTTTCTGATGCGTTTAAAGATGCCGCTTACCGCGTGCAAGAACGTGAGCTCTATATGGGTTTTGAGCCATCAGAGCCGCAGATGGTCATTGGTAGCTTAATGGAAACCGCGCTGCCAGCATTTGAGCAAGTACTGTTTGCTAAAACCCGCCCAGCACTCGCCAATATGACTAATCAGCCGAATTCTGTTAAGGTTACTCAAGCTCCTGATACGGCAAACATAATCGATAATCTGCCTGAAAATGACTAAGGCCTGCTGATAAATTAGATTTATGTCGCTACTAAGGCGCGCTTTTTGAACTTTTAAAATACTACTCGAGTGACCGACTGTCTTTAATTGACTTTACTGAATTACTTGTCTTTAACAGTTTGCTTGCTAATAGTAAGGATGGGCAGTTGTCACTCAGCGCTTATTTCGTCTTGGATAAAAAGGATGTCACTTATGAATAATTCTTATAAACACAGTTTGTCTACCAACTCAAAGATTGAGCAAATCAGCGTCAATCGCTGCTTCGATGGCGAGCAGCATTATTATCGTCATGAGTCCACCGCGACCAAAACGCCGATGACCTTTAGTATTTATCTGCCAGATGAAGCGCTGGCTGGGCGCCGTTGTCCGGCTGTTTTATATCTCTCGGGTTTGACCTGCAATGCCGATAACGTCACCCATAAAGCGCATTTTCAACAAAAATGCAGCGAGCTTGGCATGATATTTATTGCGCCGGATACTTCTCCTAGAAGTCATGACGCACACGAGGTCGCAAACGATGAGCGTTATTTTGTCGGGCAGGGCGCAAGCTATTATGTCGATGCGACGCAAGCACCGTGGGCAGAACATTTTAATATGCAAAGCTATATCGTTGATGAATTATACGATTTACTGCGCTCAGAGTTTCCGATTGATAGTATCGGCATCACAGGCCACTCGATGGGCGGTCATGGGGCGTTACTATTGGGCTTTAAGTTCCCAAGTAAGTTTGTCAGTGTCTCCGCCTTATCGCCTGTTTGTGCTGCCAGTGAGTCGGCATGGGGGCAGGCCGCTTATGCAGAGTACTTCGGCGATGATAAGTCGCTATGGGCGCAAGCGGACGCCTCACAGATGATTGTAGAAGTCGGCCAGCAGTATGCCAGTATTTTGGTCGACCAAGGCGCGGCTGATAATTTTTTAGCAGAAGGTCAGCTGCAAACGCCTAAGCTACAAGCAGCGTGTGACAAGGCCAAGCAGCCATTGACGTTACGCTATCAAGCCGGTCATGACCACAGCTATTACTTTATCCAAACAGTGATTAATGACCACATCGAACACCACTGGCGTATGGCGCAAATGGGCTAAGCCTGTCCAATAATATCTGTCTACAAATAATAGCCGTCTAATAGCTGAGCGTATCGTCTGTCATATAACTTGACAGAGCGTTACGCTGATTATTTAATCAAGCGCCTTTACTGTTATAAAATAGATCGGTACAAAACAGATTGGTGCAAAATAGAGCGAGCTTGCCAATAGGCAAAACTTTTTTAAAGGTAAGTTTTATGATGAATAATCTGATAGCGCCATCGAAGACAAATCTGACTAATCGACAGCAGGCGGCTCAATTATCGCGGGTGATAGAGATGGCGTGGGAAGACCGAACACCGTTTGAAGCGATAGCGCACAGCTACGCACTAAACGAGACCGCAGTCATTAAGCTGATGCGCCAAGAGTTAAAGCCGTCGTCTTTTCGCCTATGGCGACGGCGTGTCACCAGCCGTGTGACCAAGCATCAAGCAAAGCGTCCGTTTGATGTCGGTCGCGCGTATTGTAAGAGCCAATATAAACCGCGCTAACGTTTTTTTAAAACGGCTCATTTAAAACCAATCGTTTAATAAGTGTAGTATCTAAATACCAATTCCAGTGATTAAAAGCTTTTTTATTAAATGTTTATACCAACCCAAATAGGTAGCTCAACTATGACTAGCCCAGCCAAACCTTATCTTATCGCGCCTTCTATTTTATCAGCTGACTTTGCCAGACTTGGTGAGGAGGTCGAAAAGGTATTGGAGGCGGGCGCTGATGTCATCCATTTTGATGTGATGGACAATCACTATGTGCCTAACCTAACCTTTGGTAGCATGATATGTCAGGCGCTGCGTGACTATGGTATCGAGGCGCCGATTGATGTCCATCTTATGGTATCGCCAGTCGATAGCATGATCGAGCAGTTTTTAGAGGCGGGTGCGAGTATTATCACCTTCCACCCAGAAGCCAGCGCCCATATTGACCGCTCTTTGCAGCTGATTAAAGATAGCGGTGCTGAATGTGGCTTGGTCTTAAATCCAGCAACACCGCTGCATTATTTAGATTATGTGATGGACAAGGTTGACCAAATCTTACTGATGAGCGTCAATCCAGGCTATGGTGGGCAGTCATTTATTGATGGTACCTTAGATAAAGTGCGCCAAGTCCGTCAGCGTATCATTACCAGTGGTCGCGATATTAGACTAGAAGTAGATGGCGGCATTAAAGCGAGTAACATCCGCGCGATTGCCGAAGCGGGGGCTGATATGTTCGTCGCTGGTTCCGCTATTTTTAATCAAGAAGATTATAAATCTGCCATCGACGCTATGCGCGCCGAATTAGCCTTGGCAAATGGTTATTAATCCCCATTTATAACTATTAGTATGAGTGTTAAGGTTATAACGATGGACTCGATAAGCCATATAAAGGTGAAATATGAACACGCAAAAGCCCATTAACTCGTCAGTATCGCCTGAGCCTATAAAAGAAAAACAGTCGCAAGCCCCAAGCTTAGTACCTAAGGGTATCACTATTGGCATGGCAGCTTTTGCCTTGGTGCTTAGTCTCTCTGGTTATGGTTTTCGCCTGCTGATTGGCGATGATGTCGGAGAAGTGCTGCGTCATGCAGCAGTGATAGTGCCAGCCTTTATGATTGGTATTCCGCTATTTTTTTGGCTCGGTTCGCGCATTTTAAATAAGCTCAAAGGTTTGCATATCGCAAGCTGGAACGCTATTAGCTTGGGCTATTTAACCTCTTGTATAGCCATGCTTTGGTTAATGGGCACTTATAGCTAATAATTGGCTGATGTTAGCGCTTTAACATGGTTATCTTTTAAAACTTTGTCTTTATGGCATTCATCGATTTCTACTTTTTAATAAGTCGCGCTTTATGATGCGACTGGACACTTGCTAGTATGGCTACTTCCTCTAAGAAAATCACCGATATTATTTTCCCAAAAGACCTTCCAAACAGTTTGTTTATTTTGCTGATAATCGCCTGTTTGCTCTTAGGCTTATCCTACCTGCGCCATGGTACCGGACTGCAAGGCTGGCTACACGTCTTTGAAAATTGGCTACTCATGTTGCTTATTATTCCAACTGCCACCGCTACCGTAGCTTTACCGTTTAAATATCGCGACCCGTCGCTTGAGCTCAAGCAAATGTATTATCTGGGGATGTTTGTTGCTTTCTTATTTACCTTAGCGAAATTACGCTATTGGCGTTAATAGCGATTTAGCTCGTTCATAAGGTTGATAAGTAGTATTAAATAGCATTTAGGCAAAACACTTACGCGTCAGGCCTTGAATTGTCGGTGCAAAGCGTCCATTGTATAAGTAAGATAGTTTTGCCCGAATATCTGTAAAACTAAGATTTTATAAACGAAGTCAGCGCCTTTTTACAGACATAAAGCGGGATAATAAGGAAAAAATAGATGCCATACGATATTGATAATGAAATAGAAGTAGATAACGATAGTCGCGATCAGTTCGCTGGATTTGCTAAAGAAACCACGCTTGAGTTGGTTGAAGCAGCGGATGGCAAATTGCTGTTACGTGATGCCGAGGAAGAAGAAGCACCGCTGATGACCATCGATTTTTCTGATAAGCTGAAAGAAATACTAGGCAGCGATACCCAAGCGATTGGTCAGCACATGATTCATGCCGCGATTCAGGTCATTATGCAAAAACAGATGAGCCAGTGGCATGCCCATGTCTATGACAAAGAACCCACTCACTATAGCTAAGGCTAAACAGGCTGATGTCTTCTAAATTTATAGCTTCTAAATCTGTAAGAACGAAATATAGTAGCTGGTTAAAATAGTGTATGGTTGAAATGGTTGGTGGGTCAAAAACTGGCAATAAAAAAAGGGTTTATCTATTGATAAACCCTTTTTTTGTTCAAATAATTTAGTGATAAATTATTTGATTTTTGCTTCTTTAAAGATGACGTGCTGGCGTACTTTTGGATCAAACTTTTTGATTTCCATTTTACCAGGCATAGTGCGCTTGTTTTTGGTAGTGGTGTAGTAATACCCAGTACCAGCAGTTGATACTAATTTAATTTTATCTCTCATGATAGCTTTCCTGTAAATGAGGGGTCTTCAAACGATAGGTACGAGTGCAAAAAGGTCAGTTGCTACGAAGAACGTAGCCAAAAAGCAGCTTGGAAGGTGAAAATTATCGACCACTCAAGCTGCTTATCTTAACTTATACTTTTTGACCTTGTGCGCGTAGATCCGCTAACACTTTGTCGATACCAAGTTTGTCAATGATGCGCATACCTTTGGTAGACACACGTAGACGTACAAAACGATTTTCAGACTCTACCCAAAAACGATGGTTATGAAGGTTTGGTAGAAAGCGACGACGGGTTTTGTTGTTTGCGTGCGAAACATTATTACCCACCATAGGGCGCTTTCCAGTCACTTGGCAAACTCTAGACATGGCGAACTCCTAATCTATGAGGTATGAGGGATTCTCATACCAGTCTGGGCAAGTTGCACGTTTTTGCGGCATGGACACAGCAAGCGGCAGCTTTGCACCAAACAAAACTATTATGAAGGTTGAGCTGATATTACTGTCATCTAAAGGCAAATAACAGGCAAACCAATTCAGAAAATTTTAAAGCCGACATTTATACCATAAAACTAATGAATATTCAAATATTTTTATAATAATCGCCGCTTTAAACGATAGCTATTATACCCTGAATTGCGTGTGCTATGTGATTGATTATTTAATACTAAAGTTCGATTTTTTAGTTGTAAGTTATAACAAAAGTCAGTAAAGTTGCGGTTATATATTTAATACAATCTGTTAATACAAATGCTTTTAATGTAAGTCTACGTATCATTAGTATTCTATTATAAAGCCATGTAATGATTGTGTAAATTTCCTCAGATAAATTGCGTCTGCCGCGGAATTCAAAAATGTCATATAGCTCACTACCACCGACTTCTAAGTTATTTCAACTCACTTCTTTGACTTGTGCTTTAGCATTGGCAGGCTGTGGTGGTGGAGACGGTACCGATGTCGTTGCGCCTACACCTGATTTAGGAGTGAAGCCTGGCACTGGCGGCGGTAATAATAATGGCAGTGGTAATGGCGGTGTACAAACCCCTGTAGAGGATTTTAGTTTACAGAAACTCTATACTGATCCAGCTAATATTGAGCTGAGTGATGAGCCTGTTACATTTAATGTTACTGTTAAAGCAGTGGCAGCATCAGGCGGAGCGGCAATTAATAGGTCTGTGAGCTTGAGTGTTGATGACTCTATTAATACTGGTGTGACCATTCAAGGTGCGAGTGTTCAGAGTACCAATGAGAAAGGTGAAGCCACTTATGAGCTTCGGCTTAACCCACTAGTACTTAATGACGAACAGAAAGTAAACTTACTCGCTCATGGGTTTGGACTAAAAGCAACGGCTAAACAGCCGTCAAATGGCGCAACCATCACTCAAGTGTTGACCGTCCGCATCAGTAAAGAAGGCAGCGGTGATGGCACTCAAACAGTAGTCAGTACTCTTGATATCGACAATCGACTTCAAACAAGTTCAGTATCTAATAATAAGCTAAATCCTTACGGTGATACGGCTCAATTTAGCGTTATTCTCAAAAATGCGGATGGCGCACGCGCTGCAGACGTACAGGTTGGTATGGGAATTGATGATATCAAAGGGGTTGCTATTGCCGGAAGTAACAAAACCACTGATAGCAATGGCATGGCTACCTTTGACATTATTGTTGATAAAGGGGTGGTGTATCAGAAAGTATGCTGAGGAAATAAAAGGAGGAGTGACAGCCAGAGCAAGATGATATATTTGAGGTTATGAAGACACAAATAGATATCAGTTGCCCCGACTGTCACAGTAA
>NZ_LXWA01000018.1:0-596 GCF_001652315.1 Psychrobacter sp. SHUES1
GGTGTAATGGACAAAATTCATGCTAAAAAGTAGAAGGTAGTCGCTAATGGACATAATTCATGCTATTTGAGTGACTTTGACCCTAAAAAGTCTTTAATAAACCGCAACTTACGCTGCTCACTTAGACCGTGATGACTGTGTAATTGTCGCTTTAACTCACTGAATAAACCTTCAAGAGAATTGGTGGTATTTGGTATATCTAAATGCCCATATTCTTGGTAAGTAAATAGCCAATCGCTATTGGTTCTGAGGCTGCGATAAGCACTTCTAAGACGTTTGTGAGTGTACCAACTTCTACCAGTATCTTCATTGGTACTACGCTCACTCAGATAGTCTTCATGGGTTAAATACCATTAATCTAAGCATTTTGTGAACGTGGCTTTATCAAGCTTAGTTAAGTCTAAAGTGAGCCGTCTAAGCTCAATACTTGCGATATTCTTAGGTCGACGAGTGAGATAGCGAGTTACTATTTGTACCTGATGGAACTGGCACATCTGGCAAGGGGTGTAGGTAAATAACGTACGCAGTCCTCGTCTACCATCACAGGTAATGCTTTGTACATCAACGCCTAACGATGCTAGATGATCAATTCCTTG
>NZ_LXWA01000019.1:0-62095 GCF_001652315.1 Psychrobacter sp. SHUES1
AGCTTTGGCGCGTAACCTGCACTTCGCAAGGGTTTGGTGACGACTATTTTGTAATATTGCTCTACCATTAAATAGATATTGATGATAAATTCGTCTATGGGCATCTCACAACTCCATTGTATTCTTGGTCGAAAACAATAGATTAGTGAGGTGCTCTTCTTTTTTCAATCACTTTCGAAGTTGAGAGTGGGGTTATATTTATAATGCGCAAATGATATCGCAGGTTATTGGCAGCCTTGTATGACGGTAGTAATGTATTCAGGTAATCCTGTTACCATCGGTGCCTAGGCGTTGTACTATGCTTATAACCCTGCTAACGGTTTAGGCGTAATATACCTATCATCCAAACGATTCTTGGCGTCAAATTATTTATCAACCCAGCCCTGCTGTCGGGCATAGGCAAGTTGCTCGGGCGTATCGATATCATAGCTCAGCTGTTTATTGAAGACTGTACTGATTTCACTGGGCGAGAGCGCTCTGATTAAATGACGTAGGCCTTTGTCTCCACGTATATGAAACTGCCATTGTTTAAGTAGCTGATAATCGATAACTAACGGTAGACCAACGATGGGATTTTTCGTTTCATTTTTGACCTCGGCTTTACGCTCGATATGGTCATCTTTTGATAACGTATCGAAAATCTGCCAATACTCATAAGCGCTAGCAGCCACTAGATGCTTACCGGCTAGCAATCCATTAACATGTTCCATATCCAATAAAACTTGGTCAACCCCCATAATCAACACTCGCTCAAGCGCTTCATGATTAAAATCTTTATCATTAACAAACTGAGTCAAGGCTTCAATAGCAGTATAAAGACTATGTCCCATACCAGTTTCGGGCGTTTGGTTAATGACAGTTTCGATATGTAGATGGGTGTCGCTTAGTTTTGCTATCTCACTAGCTATCGATGCCTTGTTTTTAGGAATAACAACAATAATAACTTGCGGATTTGTGCTTGCTGCCAGTCTTATCATATGGCTAATTAACGGAACACCATTTTTACAAAGCAGCTGCTTAGCTTGACCCAGACGACGACTGAGGCCACTGGCTAAAATAATGATGCCATGGTTGGTTTGCTGCTCAAGGTTTTGATTTGATATTGCGGCACTATTTGACGTCGAGTCACTTTTCTTCATACATCGCTCAATATTTCAGATGTCGTATTATTGCTCGCTGAAAATTTGGCAGTCGCAGTTTGCTTATGCATAACGGCGCTTATTTGTGCCATGATGCCAAGTGCTAAAGCTTCAGGGCCATCACCGCCTAATTTATAACCAATCGGATAGTGGAGTTTTTTCACGCCCTCACTTAAACTTGCCGGATTGTCTTTGACAGCACGAATCTCATTTACCAAGCGCTCGGTTCGATAACTTGGGCCTAATTGCCCAAGATATTTATAATGAGTAGGATGCTCTAACAATAGTGAAAGACGGGCACGGTCTTGGGTCAAACTGTGCGACATCAACGCGACCGCCGCATGACGACTGAGCTTCAGCAGTTTCTCATTATCGTCCAATGCGACTGGCATCACGATATCCGCTTCGGGAAAACGCAGACGCGTGGCATAGTGAACGCGACTATCAATAACGCTGACATGCCAATCTTGTAATTTTGCCATGGTCACAAGCGGCATCACATCATTCCCTGCCCCGCAAATAAGCAAACGGTGTTGTGGTTGTAGACGCTGGATAAGCCATTCTGTGGTGATATCACCGTTTTTTAGGACAACGTATTCGGTATTTTTGTTAGAAACTTCATGCGTTGACAGTTTTTTAATGGTATCTCTAATCTCATGAGTAAAAATATTCGATTGCTCAATGAACCCTTTATTGCCCATACTAGCGCCACTGACAAAAGTTATTTTTTCGTTAGCAATATAGTCTTTCAAATCTAGCCGAAGCCCAATGGGTAAATGGTATTGATCATTTGCGCGAATTAACGTCGCTATCGTTGTAGGATTTTGGCTACGACGAACATGACGAATAACTTCTAAAAACGGCCTTGCGGCTGTCAAACGCTCAAACAGTACATGAACCTTGCCATTACAGCCCAAACCGAAATTTAGCTCATTTTCTAAATCGCCATTTCCATTGCCATTACTTTCACTATCATCATCTGCCTCGTCACTCTCATCACTACCCGTTTGATAAACCTGCACGTTTGCGCCATGACGCGTCAACCAAAAAGCACGTTTGATGATATGTGGTTCTAGGCAACCACCGCTAATCATCCCAACCGAGCGTCCATCAGCGCAGATAAGCATCATTGCCCCAGGCCGACGATAGGCCGAGCCTTCGGTACGTACTACCGTTGCTAACACCGCACCGATGTTTTGCTGCTGCGCCTCGCCTGCGAGCTTTAGAATATCAGCGACCTGATTCATAGTGCCTCTTATCTCTATTTATTTTTATTTTAGTTTCAGTTTTAATGATTAAAATTGCATTTCGCCTTATAAAAACCCGCTAGTGATGGCCGCTAGCGGGTTTTTATATCAAGCATCAGTTAGCCATTCGTTAATATCGACTATCAACAATAGTTATTCTGGCAACTCATAAAGCAGCTTATCAAGAGTGATTGGGAAATCGTAAACGCGCACACCGACCGCATTATAAATAGCATTAGCAATAGCCGCCGCTGCTCCAGAAATCGCGGTTTCGCCAATCCCTTTGATATGCATGGGATTGGTATAAGGGTCATCTTCTTCGACCAATATTACCTCCAGTTGCGGCACATCGGCATTGACCGGCACATGGTATTCAGCAAGATCATGATTGCATAGGCGACCATCACGCTTATCATGGATGATTTCCTCCATAAGCGCCGAACCAATACCGAAAACCATACCCCCGTAGCATTGTGAAGTGGCGGTTTTATGGTTAAGAATACGTCCGGCAGCAAAGGCGCCCGTCATGCGTTTAAGACGAATCTCGCCAGTCACTCTATGGACGGCGACTTCCGCGAAATTGACACCAAACGACGCTTGGCGATGGCTTTTGGCATTTTTTCCTGGTTTGATTTGACCTTTAGCGCTCATTTTTTTCTCATCGCATGCAGCGATAATATCTGCCAATGCATAAGACTGAAAATTGCTAAAATCGTATTTTTCTGCAGCAGACTCGGGTAAAGCTAAACCCGTTTTTTCAGTGACTGTATCTTTTAAATCTAGCGCTTTGTCTTTAAGCGTTTCAACCGCTGCTTCTGTTACGCTAGGGTCATGTTCACCTGCTCGTTTAATCTGACCTTTATCAAGCTGAATGGTGTCTGGATAAAGCCCGACTTTTTCTGCCAACATATCGCGTAGTTGCTCACAGGCAAGATAGATACCGCTCCCTGCACTTGCGGCGCCCACACTACCACCCGAACCTGAAGCCGGTGGCAACTCACTATCACCCAGCTTCATCTCGATATGGTCTATTGGTAAGCCTAGTAAATCAGCGGCAACCTGAGAAAATACCGTATAAGAGCCCGTACCGATATCGGTCATATCGGTTTCGATAATGGCTTTAATGCCAAGGGCTTTTGAATCGTCAACTTGCAGTGTCGCCCGCGCCTCTGACGGTTTTAATTGGTTACCACGAGCGGATGCCGCCATCCCCGTACCAATCCACCAATCTCCCTCTAACTGACTGACAGGTTTAGGATTGCGCTGCTCCCAACCGAATTGCGCCGCCCCTTGCTCCATACAAGCAAGTAGCTGCCGCGTCGAAAACGGAATGTCTTGGCTTGGGTCTTGCTCAGGCTCGTTACGACGTCGCAGCTCAAGCGGATCGATATTCAATTGCGTGGCCAATTCATCCATCGCACATTCAACCGCAATCATACCGACCGCTTCACCGGGTGCGCGCATAGAGCCAGAAAGCACGTAATTCATATCTACTTGTTTATAATTCACGCGGCGATTTTCACCGCGGTATAAATATTTAGTCGATAATGCTGTCGGCTCAAAAAATGCCTCACCCGGTAAATTACTGCCAACGGTATCGTGAATAAAGGTATTGATGATGCCGTCTTTATCACAGCCAATGGCGATACGCTGGCGAGTGTTTGAGCGTCTAACGGTCGCTTCCATCACTTGCGGACGCGTCATACTGATCAGCACCGGACGACCAAGCTCTTTTGCCGCAATCGCTGCTGCAATCGACTCAGGCGCGATACCCAATTTACTACCGAAACCGCCACCAACAAAATAAGAAATTAGTTGGACCTGATCTTTTTTTAGATCTAAAGCATCCATCACTTGCTGTTTGCAAGGTGCAATCATTTGGTTTGAGGTATACATGATGAGCTTATCGTCTTCCCAATAAGCCAGCGTCGCATGCGGCTCCATCGGCGAGTTGCTTTGACTTGGCGTATGGTAAAAGCGATCGAGAGTAATTTCCGCTTGCGCCAAGCCTTTTTCAGGGTCGCCTGTAACAGAATTTTTATCTGGGCCCTTTTGCTCATTGACATCATGAGCACTTGGCAGCTCTTGGGTAAAGTTTAATGCCGCTTGTTCGGTCTCATTTTTATAAGTGACTTTAAGGGCATTAGCGCCTTCGGTCGCCGCTTCAAAAGTCTCAGCAACCACTACCGCTATCGGCTGCCCGTGATAATAAATCTCGCTAGCGCCTTGGGTTGGTGCTTCGGTCTCACCGCCTTGCTGTGAGTTTCGCAAAAAATGCTTAGGATCGGTCACCACTTTGATGATGCCAGGAATATCTTCTAAAGCACTGCTATCGATATTTTCCACTTGTCCTTTGGCTATTTTCGCGCCAACTAAAACGCCGTAAACTTGATTTTCTCGATAAAACTCTGCTGAGTAAGGTGCTTGTCCGCTGACCTTTAACGAACCATCAACACGGTTAATCGGTTTGCCGACCAAATTGCTTGCTGTTTTGTCAAAAAGCGAATCGACAGGCTCATTCATCATCATTTTTTTGGTAGGTTCTGATGGCAATACTGAGTCCAATAATGACATGATTATGCTCCCTCGCCCGCTAAGGCGCGCTGAATAACTTGTTTAAGTAGGCGACGCGTCAATGGTATTTTAAAATCGTTTTGACCGTGACCTTTGGCCTCTTTTAATAATAAGTCTGCGGCTTGTGCGATCGTAGCGTCATCACCCGCCGTGCCCGTTAATAATGCTTCAACATCTTCATTACGCCACGGCATCACCCCAATACCACCAAACGCCAAACGTACAGTCGCCAAATTACCCGTATCATCGCTCTCTATGACAGACGCACAAGACACTAAGGCAAAGGCGTAAGAAGCGCGGTCACGTACTTTGTCGTAGGTATGCATGCCTTTGATAGGCGATGGTAAAACAACATGAGTGATAAGCTCGCCACTCTCCAAGACATTTTCGATATGCGGCGTGTCTTTTGGCAGACAATAAAAGTCTTTGACTGGAATAGAACGGGTCGAACCATCTGCTTTCACCGTTTCAATGACAGCGTCAAGCAACCGCATTGCCACCGCCATATCCGATGGGTGCTGAGCAATACAGGCATCACTTGTACCTAAAACAGCTAGGGTACGGTTCTCGCCATTAATCGCTGGACAGCCACTACCGGGTTCACGTTTATTGCACGGACTGTCGGTCTGATAAAAATAATAACAACGCGTGCGCTGTAAAAAATTACCGCCAGTGGTGGCTTTATTACGCAGTTGACCCGTCGCGCCAGCTAAAATAGCGCGCGATAATACCGGATAATTGGCAATGACCTCCGGATGCGCCGCCAAATCACTGTTGGTGACCAGCGTACCGATACGTAATCCGCCATCAGCAGTCGTTTCGATTTGCTCAAGCTCAAGACGGGTGATATCGACCAATTTGGTTGGTGTTTCAATCTCAAACTTCATTAAATCTAAGAGATTGGTACCACCGCCGATAAATGACGCATCTTTTGGGCTGGCAGCAGTCGCTGCTTGCTCAGGAGCTTCGGCACGGACATAGTCAAAGCGTTTCATAAGTGAGCTCCTAATTGGGCGTTATGGTTTTTATTTTGTGACGCCTCATTTTGCGACGGCTTACTAAGCTGAGTTTCACTAGGCGGCGGCGACCAAATACCGGTAACGCTTGCAGCATCTGAGCCTTTTGTAGGTATAGTATTTTTTGTAGTTATAGTAGTAGAGACAGCTTTACCTGTTACGTTATTTTCCAAGACTTGCGAGATGGCATTAATAATGTTCGGATAAGCCGAACAGCGACAAATATTACCGCTCATGCGTTCGGCGATTTCTTGTACCAGCAAGCCATCAGGATTTTGCAAATCGGTAGTCACATAGCTTGGCCAGTTTTGCTTAATCTCTTCAATCAAAGCAGTGGCTGAACAAATTTGCCCCGGCGTACAGTAACCGCACTGAAACGCATCGTGGTCTTTAAACGCTTGCTGTAAGTCTGAGAGCGATTCAGGCATTCCAATGCCTTCAATCGTCGTAATCTCATCACCGTCGTGCATGATCGCAAGGGTCAGGCAAGAATTAACCCGTCGCCCATTAATGAGCATGGTACAAGCGCCGCATTGACCGTGGTCGCAGCCCTTTTTGGGTCCAGTAATTTGTAGATGCTGGCGGCAGACATCAAGCAATGTCGTGCGCGGATCAAGATTATCGAGCTGATAATCTTGCTGATTAATCGTTAACGTCAAGGTAGACATGCTGGCTTCTCGCTGGCAGTTATTCATAAAAGGATAAGTGTGCACGCTCTTAAACAGCGTCAATCGTTTCATTATGGCGTATCAAAAACAGCGCTTTGTTTTTACTTTGTAGTCATTGTAGTGTAGTTTTTTTAAGCAAATAGTAAGGACAAAACTTTTTTGTCAACTTTTAAACCTACGATAACTCTCCTTTACAACTGCGGTTGGCTGCTTAACCTCGTTAGTAGAACCTGTAACTTAGCAACCATTGTAATCACGATTTCATTCTCTTAATATGGATTCAACTTTATAAAACCTTCTATAAATAAATCGAACATAATCAATAAAATAGGTATAAAAATATGGAAAACTCAAATCAACCGCTATCCGGAAAACCTCTGCGCATCGATATCGTCTCAGACGTGGTTTGCCCGTGGTGTATCATCGGTTATCGTCAATTGGCTGAGGCGCTCAAGCAAACCAATACCGAGCACGAAATACACTGGCATCCATTTGAGCTAAATCCTAATATGCCAAACGCAGGACAAAATTTGCGCGAGCACATTATGAAAAAATACGGTTCGAGCAAGGAAGAATCAGACGCGAGCCGCCTTAGAATGACGCAAGCGGGCAATGAAGTTGGCTTTGAATTTAATTTCAACGATGACACGCGGATACACAATACTTTTAATCTGCATCAGCTGTTGTATTGGGCAGGTCAACAAGGACAAAAGCCGATGCATGACTTAAAGCAGGCGTTATTTGGCGCGCACTTTACCGATGGTCGCAACATCTCTGATAATACGGTGCTGGCTGATATTGCAGCGGAAGTTGGACTTAATCGTGAAGAGGCGCTGGCTGTGCTGGAGGATCAGCGTTTTGCCAAAGAGGTACGCGCAGAAGAGCGCCACTGGCAGCAGCAAGGTATCCAAAGCGTACCAGCAATGATTTTTAATGAGCGGCACTTGGTCAGCGGCGCGCAAGGCGTGGACAATTACGTCAATATTTTACAACAATTGGCTGCTATGCAAGAGTAAATAAAGCTTTGCTAATAGGACTATGATTAATGAGTAAAGAAAAATTACTGACGCTGTCAGACGAAGCAGAAGAAATTGTCTTGGATAAGCTTAGAGAGTATATGAGCGAGGAATTTGATGTTGATATTGGCAACCTGCCTGCTAAGTTTTTATTGGATTTTATAATCGAAACCTTGGGACCACTTCTCTACAATCAAGTGGTCGACGATATTGAACCTTGGTTATACGATAGATTTACAGGCGTTTTAGAAGATATGCACAGCTTTAAAAAAGATTAAAAGGCATACAAAAAAACGCCGCCCCATTATAGGAGCGGCATTTTTATTTAATAGCGTTAAAAAAGCTTAGCTATCTAAGCATCATTCTAGAAATGCACCACAGAGCGAATACTCTCACCTTTATGCATCAAGTCAAAAGCTTCGTTGATATCTTCTAACGGCATGGTATGAGTAATAAAGTCTTGTAACGGAATTTCTCCTGCTAGGTAGCGCTCGACGTAGCCTGGCAACTCTGAGCGACCTTTGACACCACCAAAGGCTGAACCGCGCCAGACGCGACCTGTGACTAACTGGAATGGACGGGTTGATATTTCTTGCCCTGCGCCCGCGACACCGATGATGACTGACTCGCCCCAACCTTTATGGCAGCACTCTAACGCTGAGCGCATGACATCAACATTACCGATACATTCAAACGAATAATCAACGCCGCCATCGGTCAGCTCAACGATGACATCTTGGATTGGCTTATCGTAGTCTTTTGGATTGATGCAATCAGTCGCGCCCAATTTTTTGGCCAATTCAAACTTGCTTTCGTTAATATCAATGGCAATAATACGGCTGGCCTTGGCCATTTGTGCACCGATAACCGCTGATAGTCCGATACCGCCTAAACCAAAGATGGCAACCGTTGCACCTTCTTCGACTTTTGCAGTATTCATGACAGCGCCCATACCAGTGGTCACGCCGCAACCAAGTAAGCAAACTTCTTCTAGCGGCGCTTCTTTGTTCACTTTTGCCAATGAAATCTCTGGCAACACCGTATATTCAGAAAAGGTTGAGCAACCCATATAATGGTAAATTGGCTCGCCATCTTTATAAAAGCGCGTCGTACCGTCTGGCATTAAGCCTTTACCTTGGGTCTCACGTACCGCCGAGCACAGGTTGGTTTTACCTGAGCGGCACATTTTACAGACGCCGCACTCTGCAGTATATAAAGGAATGACATGGTCGCCGACTTGCACGCTGGTGACGCCTTCGCCGATTTGCTCAACGATACCGCCGCCTTCGTGGCCTAAAATTGCAGGAAACACACCTTCTGGGTCTTCACCAGATAAGGTGAACGCATCGGTATGACAAACACCACTGGCGACAATTTTCACCAGTACTTCGCCTTTTTTGGGCAGCATCACATCCACTTCTTCGATAGACAATGGCTCATTTGGCCCCCACGCAATGGCGGCTTTGGATTTGATAAAGTTATCTGACATAGTATTCTCTCTTTTTAATTAATTTTATCGTTTATTATCCGCAGACCAATTTAGCTTATAGCGCTTACTTGATAGAGGCAAGCGCTAGTTATAGCAGTTTATATTTGAGCTGTTTGTAAAGGATTCATTTTATGCTGTCCATTATAGTTGTTTCTGCTGTGATAACAATATGCTATATTTGCAAATATCTTTTACACAATGGTAATAATCATGCGCTGGGATGGCATTAGCGAGTTCGTCTATGTGGCGGAATACGAAAGCTTTACACGAGCAGCAAAAGAATTGGGTATTTCAACCGCGCAGGTCAGTCGGCAGATAAGCGCCTTAGAAAAACGCCTTAACATTAAATTGCTCTATCGTACGACGCGCAAGGTATCGCTGACTGAAGAAGGTCGGGTATTTTATCAGCATTGCCGCGGTGTGCTTGACGGCTTAGATGCGGCCGAACAAGCCGTAAGCAATTTACAAACCAAACCCCAAGGCAGAATTAAACTGACCGCCCCTGTCACCTATGGCGAACAGCAGTTATTGCCCCTTATCAATGATTTTATGGTGCAATACCGCGATATCGAAGTGACGGCTTTTTTAAGCAATCAAAAAATTGACTTAATTGAGGGTGGTTATGATTTGGCGATTCGTATTGGCAAATTAAGCGACTCAACGATGATGGCAAAAAAACTTAGTCATCGTACCAATTTTGTCTGTGCCGCGCCCGCTTATCTAGAAAAGTACGGCGTACCATATTCTCTAGTCGACTTAAGACAACATAATTGCTTACTTGGTACGCGGGATTATTGGCACTTTATAGAAAATGATAAAAACGCTGATAAGGAAATAAACTTACGCGTCTCTGGCAGCGTGCAATATAACAGCGGTCACAGCCTAGTCGATGCGGCACTAAAAAGCTTGGGTATCGTGCAGCTACCTGATTATTATGTACAAAAACACTTAGCGTCCGGTGCACTGGTTAGCGTGTTAGATGACTATAGAGAGCCTGAGGAAGGGATTTGGGCGATTTATCCGCACAATCGTCATTTATCGCCAAAAATCAGATTGCTGGTGGACTATTTAGCAGAGCGCTTATCTTAATAAAGCTTGAAAGTGGCGATTTAGGATTAAGGCTACTTATTGTTGTAAGTTAAGTAAAGTCTTATTTTGACGACTTAGCACGTTTTATTGGAGCGTTTAACTCTACTTTTAGCTTTTTTGCACATTCAATAATTTTCTTACGATCGGCCGCTATAGCGCCATATTCAAGCGCGGTTTTACGCATTTGCACCGTGACGTCATAATGCGGATAGCTGGCGTATTGATGAAATAAGCGCTTATCTACTTCAATCAGTGCGGCAAAATCGTGCAACTCTTGCAAGGTATCAGCCAGCATATGGCACCATTTATAGCCTTTAAATTCTATTTGCATAAAATCCACGTAAATTGCCATATGCCTGCACTCCTCTATTTTTACTAAAAATTTATCACGCTCTAAACAGCACCTTCAAAAACAGCCATTAAAACAATTCACTTGTCTCTTTCTTGAGCTGTTTAAGCACCGTTTGATATTCGCTATCGCTGGTTGTAAGGGTACTTAAACGGCCATAGCGTAGCTTGCGATAGTGTTGTTGAATCTGCTCAATTTTTACTTGGACAACTTTTGAATCACCACTAGCAGTTAGCTTACTGGCATTATTATGCTTACTACTATTTTGACCACTGTCATCATCGATTGCGCTTGCCAAACGCGCAAGCCAAGCCAACTGCCCTTCACTCTCTGAACGCGCTAACGATTTATCCGCTTTAGCGATGCGTTTTGAGAGTTGGGCAAGCGGCAGGTCTGCTGGGTGCCAACGTTTGCGGCGACGCTGCCAGATAACAAACACAAGCATTGCCATAACGCTAATGGCACTTACTGCCAACCAAGTGATTTGCTGCATGATTGAGCGAATATTAAACCATTTCAGTAGCGAATCCGCTTGCTTATCTTGATCGTAACCAACGACGTCCTTTTGCCAATAGTAGCTCGCTTGGTCTGACAGACGGCGTAAGGTTTGCAGCATTTGATACTGCTGATAGCTGATTTGTGCCCCAGCGCCCTCGCCAAACATTGCTGCTCCTCGCGCCTGTGTCAACGCATCCATGCCTTGCTCGACGCGCTCAGGGGCGACAAAAGCTGTCGGATCGACACGTACCCAGCCTTGACCGTCAAGCCAGACTTCCGTCCAAGCATGCGCGTCCATCTGCCGCACTTCCCAAACGTTACCGTTACGACTAGGCTCTCCGCCTTGATAGCCGGCGACAACGCGAGCAGGAATACCAGCGGCGCGCAGCATAAAAGTAAAGCTAGAAGAATAATGCTCACAAAACCCCGCTCTGGTGTCAAATAAAAACTCGTCAATACGGTTGGTATTTAAACGTGGCGGTGATAGCGTATAGCGAAAGTTCGTTTGATTTATCCAGCGCTCGATTGCCTGTATATAGCGCACGGGATCCGAGCCAGACTGGGCAAATAACTGCTGCGCCAGTAGGCGTGCTTGCGGATTACCGCTACTTGGTAGTGCAAGATTGAGACGGCGCGACGCCTCAGACAGCACAGGGTCGATACGCATCGGCGCAAACTGCAAGACATCGTAGCGCAGCTGCTGGGTAACTGGCTGATCTTTTCGTAAGGTAAAATTTGAGGTAATACTGATATCTTGCTGCTGAGCAAAAGGATAATCAAGGCCAAATAGCCAGTTTTGCTGCGTTGGCTCTAAGATAATTTGATAACGATTCGGGGTAATTTTCACCTCATCAGGAACGGTCGCTAAGGCATTCGCTATCCAATTTGGCATTTGCGGCGCGGGTTGCCATTCTCGTTGCTGCGGACTGGGACGCCATGTGACCCCGTCAAAATTACTAAAAACCAAACCACGCCAATAAAGCTGCTGCTGTGGCGGGCGCTTAACTGCAAACTCTACCCGAAAAGCCAGCTCAGTCGACTGGCCCAAATTTGCAAAGTCGCCGGGCGACATACTGTCAGAGACACCTGTAGACGCTTGCTGACCTGAGAGCTGTACTGACCATAGCGGCGGCAAGCGCGGAAAGAATAAAAACAGCACGACCAACAGCGGCAATGCGCCAATACCCAGCACACCCAAAGTACGCAGGCGACCATCACCGCGAGTATTGCCATCATCGTTAAGCGCTATAAACGCCAACAATACAATGACCGCACCGATGATTACCTCTAGTGTTGTCACAATGCCTTGATCCATCAAAAACAGTGAAGCAAGGACAAACAAAGATAAATTGAGCACCACATAGACATCACGGCGCTTGTACAATTCCCACAGCTTACTGATAAGGCACAGTACTAAAAATGCCACACCCATATCCAGACCAAACGCCGTGTTATAAGTCACCCATAAGCCCACAAGCCCAAGTAAGAAGCCAAGCATTTGCATGCTTTGATAAACGCGCTTTAGATGCGTCAGTTTTTTAAACTTAGCTTTAATACGCGGTAGTTGGGCAATGATACTGACCAGCGCAAAACCTATAAGCCATAACGGCAAGTGCGCGGCATGCGGTAAAATAACAATAACTTGCGCAATTAATACCCAATAATACGCTGGCAAGGCAAATAGCTTGCGAGTCCATTTAGCATCGCTAGCCTGCTCAGTGTGAGAAGTGATATGTTGACCCAAAGCCAATTGTGCAAAGTTCGCAGGATTTATCTCTGTCTCATTTGCAGAGTAATTTTGAAAGTTGGTCATGGTGCTTTTGCCAACCTTAACAAGCATGCTCGTGCAAATGCCTCACCTTCACCCATCGGTGCATGAGAGGATTGATCAAAACGCATGTCATTCGGTAAGCGTATATTAAATGGGACGCCAAGTTCACCCAATGTCAGCACCCCATACGCCATTTGCGCCAGTTTTTGTTCATGCTGCGCCGCTGGCATATCAGCATAGTCTAAGGTTTGCTCATGGCCAACAGGATCAGCGAAATGCTTGGTAAACATCCCTTCGCCGCGCGCCACGTGACCCCAAGAAACGCGGGCTAACGACTCGCCTTCGATATAATTATCAAGCCGGTCAAAGTCGTCTTGACCTTGGCGATATTGCCCGCCTATGGGCAAATCCTCCGGACTGGCAATGGCATATTGTGCCTGCCAGTCAAATACTTCAGGTTTTGGATAAACCCACGCGCTACGGGCGAAATAAACATACGACCATGCGCGCATAATCCCTAACGGATACACAGTTTTTATTTTTAATCTTGGTAATTCTAGCTGCCCACGACGATGTGTTTGCACCGGCAAACGAATGATTTGCTCGTCTTGTAGGCGCGTGACCAATACTGAGGGCTGACTATCAGCGTGAATCTCATGTTGGTTATCGTTGTTTTTATTGGCTTTTCTATCGACCTTTTTATGAGGCTTTTGCTCAGTTTGCGCAGAGACAATTTGCTCAAAGGTAAATAATAACTGCCGTCTTGGTCGGCGGCTGTCATTACGCAGCTGCAACGTGACCCAAACAGGCGCGCCGGCTTCTGCCATGGTGATATCAAGCAGACGGACTTGCAGACCCGAGATATGGGCGAAGGTTACATGAAAGCTAATGAGCCAGACGCTGATGAGATAAAAGCACAGCCCCAATACCAAGTTATTACCATAGTTGATACCAGCGATAAAGGTGATGATTAATAAAACGGCAAACAGCAACCCTTCACGGCTAAAAAAGATATAGACGTTACGCAAATTCAGCGTCGCACTATCACTTTTGGGCGCACGCGAGGCAAACCAACGGCTTAACACTGAGCGAGCTGGTACGGTTAAGGCTTTTGGCAATATGCTCATGACTACCCTATCCTTACCATAAAAGATGCAAACAATTAAACAACGTCAGCCACATCTGCCAAAATGCGTTGGGCGATGGTTTGTGTCGCTTGTCCTCCCGTCACATGCGCAGGCACGAAACGCTGGCCAAGTCGATGGTCAGTGACCGCCGCAAACACCGCTTGAATATCTTCAGGCGTCACCTCCATATGTCCCGATACATAAGCATATGCTTGCGCCGCACGCTGTAGTGATAGCACACCACGCGGTGATAAACCATGATAATCAAAGCTTGCACGCGTTTTTGCGACCAGTCTTTGCAGATAATCCAACACCACATCGGCGACATATATTTGCTTGACCCCTTGCTGCGCTAATAATACAGCCTGCGTATCAAGCACTGCGGGCAGCTTTTTTAATAGCTCACGACGATTTTGTCCCTTTAACAGCTCGCGCTCAGCGGCAGGCGATGGATAACCAAGCGACAAACACAATAAAAAACGATCTAGCTGCGATTCAGGCAGCGGATAGACGCCCGCTTGCTGCAATGGGTTTTGGGTGGCTATGACAAAAAATGGCTGCGGCAATAGATAGGTTTGCCCATCTTGTGTCACTTGCCGCTCCTCCATCGCTTCTAATAACGCGCTTTGTGTCTTAGGGCTAGAGCGATTGATCTCGTCGGCGAGTAACAGCTGCGTAAAGATAGGGCCGGGACGAAACTCGAATTGCTGCTGACTTTGATCAAAAATACTCATACCCAAGATATCTGCTGGCAGCATATCATTGGTAAATTGCACGCGGCTAAAGCTTAACCCGAGCAATTGCGCCAAGCCTTGCGCCAACGTCGTTTTACCCATACCTGGCAGATCTTGCAACAACAAGTGCCCGCCTGCCAAAATACCACTGAGCGCCAGTTTAACCACCTCGGGTTTATCTAGCACTATTTGATTTAATTGCGCCATTAGCTGAGCAATTTTTTGCTGATTATGGCGATAGTCATTGGTGGCTTGGCTCATTATCGATTCTTGGCTCATTTTTTAATGAAATAGGTTTAAAAAAGAACACCTCTCTGTTAGGTATTTCTCAATCGAGCGTTGCTGCTATTTTGTTTCATCAACTGTTGGTACCGGTGCCCGCAGCGTTGATAAATAGGCAATCACATCGGCACGCTCCTTACTATCTGGCATCGGATCTGACAGCATTTTTGAATCGGGCATGGCTTTTTCAGCATCAGCGATATAAGTATCAAGCGTCTTAGCATCCCATACCCAACCTGATGCCGCAAGCCCTTCGCTATAGGTATAATCCTCTAGCTCGGCGGCTTTTGCGCCATAAATATTCATCAGCTGCGGCCCTTTTTTATTGAGCCCAGGGTTAAGCTGATGACACTGACCGCATGCGTCTTGGTATATCAGCGCACCGTTATCGGCATCACCCTCAGTATAAAGCGGCAGCGTGACCGGATCTCGATAATCAGGCGGTGTTTTTTCACAAGCGGTGAACAATAGCATAGCGGCACATACAGCGCCTAATGAGTATTTTTTGATAATAGACATGGTGGAATAATCTTAAATTGAGGAGCAGAGGCTATGTATGCGCCTACCTTCACCATAATACAAGGTAAAAAGGATAAACAAACATAACGCTGCGTAGAAGTATATATCGTTGCTAACCGTTAAACAGGGCTAATGTAACATGAAGTTTATTTACCCAAATTTAGCTCTCGCTTGCCACTTTTATGGTATTACTAGGTGCTTCTAAATAATAACCCTGTAAGTAGCGTGCGCCTACGCTCCACGCGACTGACATGGTCGCCGCATCTTCAATATATGGCATCAAGACATCAACGCTAATTTCATTGGTACGCATGATGAGCGACTTAACCGTTTCTAAATTCTCTGGGTTATCAAGGCTATCGACATAATTTCGGGCTAAGCGCACCATATCAGGCTGCACAAAATTGGCCAGCTCAACCGATTTAGCAGACGAGCCAAAATTATTAATACCCAGCTGACAGTTTACTTAGTTAAGCGCCGTAAATTGAGATTTCGCCACGGTTAAATGGTCAGCAATGTCTTTTTCATTAAACTGCAAGGTTAGCGCGCCCGCTCTGCCGCCAACTGCATTGATGAGTTGACTAGCAACGCTCGGTAGTTTTTTATCTATCAACGACGCATTGGTCAGTTGTACCAGTAACCTTGCATCTGGATGGGATTTACGCACATCATTGATTTTTTTACAGGCATTAATCAGTATCCAGCGATCAATTTTTTCAAGGAGCTTGTGCGCTTTAGCCACCGCCATAAACTGGTCAGGGGTCAGTACGGTATTGTTTGCATCGGCTAATGGCAGGCGTAGATACACCTCAAAGAAATCACTGCGATCATGATTGATATCATATATGGGCTGGAAAGACAACTCAAAGCGATTATTAGCAATAGCATCGACTAAAGACTCAGCAAGGGCATGATCATCACTATTGGCATGTTCGCTAGCGTCATATAAATGGTATTTATCACCATGATTGGAGGTTTCAATCATAATTTGATTGATAGCATCCAGAGCCCGTTCGAGCAACACTTTTGGCTCAGGCGTATTTTTTTCTATTTTTACGATCGCAATACTTGCCGTCGTACTTGTCGTCCGTTTATCCACTTCAATTAGCATATCACTAATGGTCGAGCCAATTTTCTTAGCCAATTTCTCAAGCGCAGCGGTATTTTGATTTTCTACCAAGATAGTAAAAGCGGTATCGCTAAAGCGACTCACATGGCTGTTTCCCTCTATCTCATTTGTCATTAGCTCATCTATTGATGAGGGCGACATAATAAGAACAGACTCATAATACGCAGTGATGGCGGTTCAATAGAATCTAGCAGGTCATTATTAGCAATCCTTGCTATATCTTTTATCGCTTTAGGGTCATAGTCTTTTTCGAGGGTATCATTTGTCTCTCTGCTTTTTATTGATGCCTCAGGGCCAAAAAATGAATGAACGTTTTTGCACGCCATATGCTCAGCCGTTGCTACTGGCTCTTTTGGTTTGGGCAATAGTCGCAAGGTACGAAAAACGGACAAATCGTCGTTATTGACAGCGCCACCATTAAATCTACCGTCAAATGTCTCTACCGCTAACCCTTTATCGGTGGCATGTTTTTTTGGCAAGGTATCGTAGCGGGGTTGCTGATAATCTGGTAACGCTTTGGCGACAATCAAACTTGATAAGCTTTGCTGGTTACTGACGCGGCAATGAATGTCATTGAATCCTGTGATGACGTGAGCCTCTTGTTTGGCACTTTGCTTGATGGGTAGTGTCAAGCGAGGCTGGATATAGCGATAGCTTAATGTCATGGCAACCGTGTTAAGCAAGCAATATTCAGCGCCTTCTCGACCATCCTTGATAAGTTTGTCCTTACGCGATTTCAAATAAGCGACCAGCGGTGCTAACTCGATAAATACACAATCATGATGGGCATCATAAGGATTAATCGCACAATGGGCGGTCAAATACGTCGGTGCGCTGTCACTATTTAAATTGACGAACACCTTTGTCTCCGTCTGCAGCTCTACCGTTATAATAAGGTGTTCACTCCACTCTAAGAGCAAACGCTGTACCATCAAGATATTGGCTCGGCGCATGGCACGCACGTTTAACAAGCTATGCAAACATAACTGAGCATATAGCTGATGGATAGTATCCGCACAGTGGGTGGTGATATAAGCACTGACATCAATATCAACTGTCCGCTGTTGGCAAGCCATATAGTAGAGCTGATTGATGTTAGACCATAAAGACGCTGTAGGCTTTTGGTAGCAAAGCGCTTCTTCAAACAGCAACTTTTGATACATCAACAGCGTCTGATAGGTCGCAATGGCCAAGGTAATTGACGAAGATTTGTCATTGGTAAAATAGCGCTGCCACAGATGGGTAGATGGTGATGGTTGATTATCTGCTAAAAAAGCAGTCTCTCGCTTTATAACACCGTCGTAACCCATAATCATTAAATAGTACAGCGATTTCACATGTGCTACATAGTCCAGCTGATAAGCGTTAAAAGCCTGCGTTTCATAGATATAATGCTGGCGCAGCAGCGCAATCAGCTGATTGGCCGCATCCAATACAATATTAAATAGCGTTAGGCGCTGGCGATCCTCTATATTTGCCGTACGCAGCTCTGTGAGCACTTGTTCTAACTGCTCTATTTGCTGCATCTCTGCCTGCAGAGGCAACAGCGCCGCCCATTTGCGTAAATGCTGCTCATCGCTATTAAACGATTTAGGCAATGGTTGCGATAAGGGCGCATCCGCTGTTAAATACTGCTGAAATGTCGATAAATTTACCATTACTATCCTTAGTAATTGCGTAGATTACCAATAGAAGTCGACCGCTATCTCTAGAGTTTACTTTTATAGACGACGACACTTAAGCACAAACCACTCGGGCACAAACTATTTATGCACAAACTATTTAGGCATAGACTTCAAATTGACTGCTCAGTGACCGCTCTATGAGTTTGACTCAAATTGCTTTAACAGTGCCTATGTATGAAAATTTTTAAACTTATCACTAAAAACAACTGTAATAATCACTTAACCGTTATTTGTTTACTAAAATTTAGATGTATTATATTGCCTATTTTAAGATTCATTGTAAATATCAATCGGTACTTTAAAGGGTTTATTAGGCAGTTCGCGCACCAACTTTGGCACTAAATAACCAGGCAAAGCGGCGAGTAACGCCCAGTACAGCTGAATAGCTGCGCGCTCGTCACTATCAAAATGGGCAGCACCGTCTACTTTGTCCAAGACATGCAGATAATAAGGCAGAACGCCAGCGGCAAACAAGCGCTGACTCAATGCGGTTTGCACCGTCACGCTATCATTGATACCCTTTAACAGTACCGCTTGGTTTAATAAAGTGACGCCCGCCGCGCGCGTACGCTGCAAATACTCAGCGGTCAGCGCATCAATCTCATTGGCATGATTACAATGAATCACCATCACTATTTGGCAGCGACTTTGCGACAGTCTATCCAATAGCGCCTCATCTAAACGCGCTGGAATGACCAATGGCAAACGAGTATGCAGCCTGATGGTGGTCAGTTGCGGAATCGCTTCTAAGGTATCGAGCCAAGAAAATAAGCGTCTGTTGGTGACATTTAACGGGTCACCGCCGCTTAAAATCACCTCGTTAATCTCAGGATGGGCGCTAATATAATTGATAATATGCTCTTTGGCATCGGCGGTTGGCATATTGGCGCTATAGTCAAAATGCTGGCGAAAGCAGTAACGACAATGGACGGCACAAGCACCGGTAATGGTTAATAAGACTCTTGATTGGTATTTATGCAATAAACCCTTTACTGGATTGTGCGTATTTTCGCTTAAAGGGTCTGCCACATAACCGGTCACAGCGATTTGTTCTTTTTTATTGGGCAATACTTGTTTAAGCAGAGGGTCATCAACGTCACCGACCGTCATTTTTGCTACAAAACCGCGCGGTACACGCAGCACAAAATGTTCAGGTATATAAACCTCTGAGCGCAATGATTCAAGCTTTAACAGCTCAAGCAACTCATCAATAGAGGTTATCGCTTCCGATAATTGCGTTTGCCAGTTTTTTTGTGTGATTAAATGGTTTATCATGACAACCTTATACCTGTGCCCAAAAGCCGCTATTATACGCTCTTAGTACGTCCGCTATCAAAGCGTACGAATTATTCTACAACCTTGTGCATCATAGGCAGCTTTAGCACAGCAAGGCGCAAACCCCACATCCAATTATTGATGACAATACTTACAACCCTTAGGAGTCTTCCGTGGCAAGTTTTTCTACTAACGAATTTAAAGCTGGTCTCAAAGTCATGCTCGATGGCAATCCGTATGCCATTCTTGAAAATGAGTTTGTCAAACCGGGTAAGGGGCAAGCCTTTAACCGTGTCAAAATGCGCAACTTACGCAGTGGTCGCGTGCTCGAGCAGACGTTTAAATCAGGCGATAGCTTGGAAGCGGCGGATGTCATCGATACAGAAATGAACTATCTTTATAACGATGGTGAATTTTGGCACTTTATGCACCCTGAGAGTTTTGAGCAATTACAAGCCGACAAAACCGCGATTGGTGATGCACTAAAATGGCTAAAAGAAAACAGTAACGCGCTTTGCACCATCACCCTATTCAATGGTGTGCCATTATCGGTCACGCCGCCTAACTTTGTTGAACTGCAAATTACTGAAACCGATCCAGGTGTGCGCGGAGATACGTCAGGTGGTGGCGGCAAACCTGCAACCCTAGAGACAGGTGCTGTGGTACGTGTGCCGTTATTTGTCCAGCAAGGTGAAGTGGTTCGTGTTGACACCCGTACCGGCGATTACCAAACGCGCGTTAACTAAGCGTCTTTATCTCGTTTAAAAAAAGCTTAACCGCTATTAGGGGTTAAGCTTTTTTAATGTCAAATGCTTTTTAGATGAGGAAATTATTCTTCCATCGATTGCTTATACATCAGCCAGTATTGCACCAAAGCATTAAGCTGCTCTTGTTTAAAGGGTTTGGTGCAATAATCCTGCATACCGACATCAAGATATTTTTTACGCTCACCATCCATCGCATTGGCGGTCAAGGCGATGATAGGCGGCAATGCTTGCGGGTCATAAAGCTCATGCAGTTTAATCGTCGCTTGTACACCATCCATAATCGGCATGTGATGATCCATCAAAATGACATCATACTGCTCAGGATTTAACGCAAAAACCTCTATGGCTTGTTGTCCATCCGTGACGTGAGTGACCGTATGACCGCTATTGTTCAGTGCTTTTTTAGCAATCATGGCATTGACGCTATCATCTTCAACCAGCAATATATGACCAATAAGCTCATGACTTGGTTCTGTCATACCAAAGTCGTTTGAGTCTTGCCAGTTCTCGTAATGCGCTTCATCGATAGGAGCTAGCGGCAATAATACGGTGAAAGTCGTACCAATACCGACGGCACTATCTACTTCGATATAGCCGCCCATCAGCTCTACCAAAGATTTACAAACTGACAGACCTAGACCTGTTCCACCATAAAGGCGATGAGTCGATTTATTGGCTTGATCATAAGCATCAAATATCGCCTCTAGCGATTCTGGCTTGATACCGACACCGGTATCTGTAACCTCAATACAAAGCGTCATGTCTTGATGATTAACCGAACCACTATCATCAGTATTATAATGAGAAGCTTGCTCTACTTGTAGCTCATGACTGCATATAGACTTATGATTACCGTATTTATCCTCACAAGGGTTGTTTTCCATGTGTTTAACGTCAATGGACACCCGTCCACCTTCACGGGTGAATTTGATCGCGTTATTGACCAAATTTACCATAATTTGTTTGATGCGTACCGGATCACCTTTGATATAAGGCGATAATGCTTCGGTATAATGATAATCTAAGGTCAAACTGCGTTGACGAGCTTTGACCGCAAATAAACTCACCACTTCATTACAAAGGCTCGAGATGTTCATCGGTATTGAATCGATGGTCATTTTGCCCGACTCAACCTTTGACAAATCTAAAATACCGTTAATAATAGCCAGTAAGTGCTCGTTTGAAACTTTAATATTATCGACGTACTCTTGTTGTTCAGCGCTGAGTTTGGTTTCAGCGAGCATCTCAACCATACCAATGATGCCATTCATCGGCGTACGTATTTCGTGGCTCATGTTAGCCAGAAACTCTGACTTCATCTCATTAGCATGCTTGGCATGGCGCTGCTGGTCTTGAAGTTTCAAAGCATCGGCAGCCATCGCAGCAAACTGCGCCAATATATCTGCATCCTTTTCGGTAAAATCGTGGTGCGCTTGCCTATCCATCAAACATAAAGAACCCAAACGATAGGTCTTGCCATCTTCTTGCATAATAATCGGCGCGCCAGCATAAAAACGCAAATATGGCGCTTCTGTCACCAACGGGTTTTGACTAAAGCGACTGTCCTCTGTCAAATCTGGCAGTACCAAAACCTCATCCGACAGGACAGTATAATTACAAATAGCCACTTTGCGCGACGTTGTACAAATGCCATCGAGCCCAAGCAGCGATTTTAAATACTGGGTTTCCTCATCCATAAAGGTAATGGCTACGACTGGCATATTAAAAAACAATTTCGCAAGCTCGGTTAAACGCGCAAAAGCTGGTTCCTCATTATTGTTGAGTACCTGATATTTTCTGAGCTTACTAATACGCTCAGCGTCTTCCGCAGCGACAGGATAACGATAACCGATTTCTGACGAGTTAGATGTAGACAAAATGGACTCCGTTAATTCAGGTCAGACGCTTGGCTTAACCGCCGCCTGTTTGAGCAGTAATTGTAATGCTTCGCTAACCATCAGCATCGCGACCACTGAGGTGACGACGACCGCCGAACCATAGCCACCGCAGTGTAAACCGCCTGTTCGACAGCTTTTATCAACACGTGGCGGCTCTGTCGAATAGACACATTTGATGCCAAATTTTTCTTTTAGCGCACTATTGATGCCTTTTTCGTGGCGCAGTTTATTACGTAGCTTTGCCAACAGCGGATCTTGATAACTGTCACGTAAGTCGCTTATACGAATCTGGCTTGGGTCTATCTTACCACCTGCTCCGCCTGCACACACCAATTTTAGTTTGTTAAAACGGCAATGCAGGGCAATAGCAAGCTTGGCATTCATATCATCGACACAGTCTAAAATAACAATCGGATTTTTTTGTATAGCCATTTTTGCTTGCTCGCGCGTGGGCAATAATGCTGCGACATTTTCAGGTGTTAAAAAATCATCTATCAGATTTATTTTAACTTTCGGATTAATCTCACGGATACGTGTGGCCATTGCCGCGATTTTACTTTGCCCAAAAGTACTGTCTAATGCGGGCAGCTGACGATTGACATTTGACGCCACCAATATATCCAAGTCAATCAACGTAATCGTACCAACGGCGGTGCGCGCCAGCGCCTCTGCCGCCCAAGAACCCACTCCGCCAACGCCAATAACGTAAACATGCGCTGCGGCAAAAGTATCGACAGCAGAGGCACCGTAAAGGGTTTGCGTGCCTTTAAAACGGCGTTCATACTGCGCTGACGATTCATCAATCACATCGACGCTATTAGCAGCAAGTTGTTGCTCGCTGCGCGCAGTGACCTCTTTATTAACTAAAGTATCTGTTTGATTTATAGTTTGCTGCAATTGTGTCTCTTCGGTCATAACAAATTAAAGCTCGATTAAAAGGTTGTTTATTATTAATAAGTATTTTGGACTACTTTTAAGCTGGATAACACCAATCGGTACGTAAAGCACTGCAACTGTTGTGCCACAATTGCTCAGCAAGCGTCTCAGTTGGCACCGCAAGTAATTCACTTAAACTGCCTAATACATAAGGTAAGTTGGCTGGGACATTTCTATTATGAGCGGGCGCATCGCCCCATTCATCATCTGGGCTTTGCCCAAGCGCTGACTGACTACCGATTGAGTCTTGGCACATTATCGGCGTCATATCTGGGCAATCTGTCTCGATGACCAAACATTCAATACCATAAGTATCGACCGCTGCTTGAATCGCACGGCGCAGCTTTTTGGCATTTGGATTGGTCACCTGACCGGTCACCCCAAGTTTAAAGCCCAGTTTTACAAAGGCTTTTGCTTCTTGTTCACCGCCACTAAAACTATGGGCAACGCCGCCAAGCTCATGAGCATCATAGTCATGCGCCTTTAACAACGCCAATGCTTCAGCATGCGCTTTACGGATATGTAGCATCACAGGTAACTGCTGGCTCACCGCCATATCCAATTGGGCTTTAAAAAAACGCGCTTGCTTGGCGACCATATCAGGCTGTTTCATCTCATCCGTAAAGGTATCAAAGCCGATTTCACCGATGGCCAAAGGACGTTTGTCATTTAACATCTGCGCCATGTTTTCTAAATGCTCATCCGTATGACTATCGATATAAAAAGGATGCAAGCCTAGGGCAATATGCGCATGCAGAGAGATTTCTTTTTGCTCAAATGTCTGTCCTGCAATAGCGTGCACCTGTTTATTAATAAATTCTTTAGTTGCGTATAAACGGTCAAAATGCCGTTGTAAATACCCTACCAATACCAAATGGCGCACGCCTCGCTGATACGCTTTTTGTATTTGCTCCTCTCTGTCGACATCAAACACGGGAGCGTCAAAATGGGTATGGGTATCAATGAGAGGAAAAATTGTAGGCAATTTCTCATTAGCGTTAAATGAGGCGTAAATCGCAGTCATCAATAGCCTCCAAATTTAATGGTTTTCATTATTTTTCTTAAATATAGACGTTTATTTTAAATTAGAGACTTTATTAGCTGCTTTTTCGTCAGGCACTTTATCATCGTTATTATGATTTGATAATTGGCTATCGGCCTTTTTACTACTACGCCGCGGAATCAGTAATAAAGCCATGGTAACCGCACTTAAGGCTAACCATTTCTTTTTCTTTTCATTATCAAGATTGCTCATTAGTGGCGCCTATAGGTTCTAGCTACTTTTAAGATTCTAGCTATTTTTACTATTAACTTAAAAATCACTAACTTAACCCAGTCTACTTAAAGGACAGTTATTTAAATAATTATCTTAAAAAATTGCTTATAAAAGCAATATGTTATTAGATTCACTCTAATTATACGCTCCTCTAAAACGTACTGTGTTTATCTGTGTTATGAATACGCAAGCTAATGTACGGCAGCGCTATCATGCCGTACATTTACTGATGAGATGGGCTGTATTCTAATCAAGAAGTTAGCGCCTGCGTTATCCATTCGCAAGCGCTCTATATTAGAATTTAGCGTTTTAAAGGATACGTGGTGATGCCACTACTACTTGGCGTATCTACTTTGGTAAACCCTTGTGAAGTGGTTTTTGGCGTTTGGTCACGCTTAGGTACCAGTGGATTGAGTGGCATCAATTCATAGTCTGCGCTGACATTGCCATTCCAGCCTTCTGTACCGCTAAGTGGCAGCTGTTTAATAGTGCCGTTTTTGTCGATAACCAACTGTAGGACGCGCATCTGATTGTATTTGCGCTCAGTCACACTAGCGACAGCGCCGCCGTCACGTAAGATGGTCGGCTGCAAAAATATAATTAAGTTACTCTTTTGCGTGCTGTCATTATCAGAACGGAACAGCCGTCCGATGACGGGTACACTGCCCAAACCGGGAACTTTTTGTTGGCGGGTAGTGGTGTTATCGCGCATTAAACCACCCAAGGCAATGGTTTGCTGATCGTCGGCTAGGATGGTGGTATTAATCAAGCTTTTATTGGTAATCAGGCCACTGGCATTGGCGGCACTGCCAGGTACTACCGACGAAACCTCTTGCGAAACCTCTAGACGTACGGTGCCATTGTCGCCGATATGAGGTATAACATTTAGATTAATACCAATATCTTGACGATCAATGGTCTGGAATGGATTGGTTGATGAGTCACTGCCTGTGGTATAAGAGCCGGTGACAAAAGGCACGTTTTGACCGACCAAAATACTGGCCTTTTCATTATCCAAGGTTAGAATTGATGGCATCGACAGCAGATTGGCGCTGGTCGACGAATCAAGCGCTTGTAAGATTGCACCATAAAACTGAGTATTACCTTGGCTGTCTTTTTTACTATCACCGATGCCAATTAACGCCCCAGCAATAGAACCTGCTGCTGCACTAATATTTGCGCCACCTGATAACGCGGCGGCGGCAAGCGAGACGGCACTCGCGCCGACGTTATTAAAGTTGACCACGCCATAGCCACTATTGGCATTACCCAGCGCCCATTGTACGCCAAGTTGGGTAGCGTCATCGCCTGAAACCTCAACAATCGCCGCTTGAATCAAAACCTGGGCACGGCGGCTATCGAGCTGAGCGACGGCATCCTCAATCTCAAACATCAGCTCGGGCGCGGCATTGACGATAACAGCATTTTGCGTTTCATCCGCGATAATGCTAAAAGGTCGCCCGCCGATACCATTACCTGTGCCACCTGTACTTGCAGTAGATAACGCTGCTCCCGTAGCGCCAGTATTAGTATTCGTAGCACTGTTGGTAAGCGCATTAGTATTATTGTTAAGGGCCGAGCCTGTACTACTGGCGCCGTTTAGCGAAGCTGACTCTAAAGTTGAAGCCGCACCAGCGCTATTAATAGACTGACTGGCAAGCAAGCCGCGCAGCATCTCTGCAATGTGACCGGCACTAGCATATTTTAAGCGAAAGACGCGCAGACCACTTAAACGTCTCGAAGGCGTAGTGTCTAATTGATTGACCATTTCTTGAACTTTGGCAATCATCTCCGGACTGCCTTTGACGAGCAGCCTATCACTAGAGGTGTCAGCGATGACTTTTAGCTGATTACTGCCACCTTGTGCTTGCCCGCTACCTGCGCTTGCCACCAAGGCGCTAATCAACTCCATCATACGCTCAGCGTCGACATGACGCAGCGGTATGACTTGCAAACTGTCATTGACGTTGCTGTCTAAATCGCGGATAAGTGACGTGAGCTGATTAAGACTATCAGCACGGTCAGACAATACTAGCGCATTAACGCCCGGTACCGCTGCTGCATGGGCGGACTGCGGCATCAAGGGCCGAATGACACCAAGCACTTCTGCCGCTTGGGTATTGGTCAAATAAATCACCCGTGTCGCTAAGGCTTCACCGACACTGTCCCCGCGTAAGTCCACCGCCACGCCAGATTGTTTGGCGACGTTATCTGGTACCAGCTTAATGGTCGTACCCGAATCGATAGCGGCAATACCATTGACCTGCATGACACTTAAAAACAGCTGAAAAATCTCGTCACGCGATAGCGCTTTATTAGAGATGACGGTGACGTTACCGTTGATACGCGGATCAAGGACAAAGTTTTGATTGGTAATGGTCGCCACTTCATTAATAAATGCTTTGATATCGGCATCTTGCAGATTAACTTTCCAGCTTTCTGCACTAACAAGCCCTGTACTCGCTGCCCATAGCGGAACGGCTAAACATAGCGGCCGACACAAACGCATCAAACGCTGCAAGATATGGTACAAAGGCGTGACCGAAAAATTTTGAGAACTGACCATATTGATAATTACCTACAGTGATGACGCGGATATACTGATTTTCGTGCTTACTGAATAAAACTTTTGCTAAATATAATATGAACCAAATGTATTAACCGATGAACTTTTTAACTAAAACTGCTGGCGAATGGTGATAACTTGATCGCCGCGCTGTACTTCTATTTGCGCTTCGCCAGATTGTTTGACTTGCTGCAGTATACTGGCATCTTGGCCGGGATTGCTGCCAACGCTTTGACCATTAACAGTTAGTACCTTATCGCCCGGCTCTAGCCCTAAACGGTTACGCAGTTTGGCTGGCATGGCGGCGGTGACCTGATAGCTTTCTCCAGATGCCATCACTCCCATCCGACTTAAATAACTGGCTGGGTTTGACTGTAATTCGGTAACGGCTTCATCAATTGGCGACTGCGGCGCGCTTTGATCGGTTGCCTGACCATTTTCTTGGCCATTTTGCTCAGTTTCAGGATTGCCTTGCTCGGACATTGGCGCATTAGACAGGTTTGGCAACATACTATTATCGGGCAAACGCTGATTGCCCACCGCACCCGCCAGCATGGCACTTTGATCAAGCGGCATGGCTTCTGGCATTCTGATGACGACTTCTTTATCGTAAGCATCGGCGATAATGACTTCATTCCAATCGACGGCGACCAGCGTATAGTCACTGTCTTTTAAAGTGTCACCGATACGGTAATTTTTTACTTCGCCATTGACGTCCAGCATCGCCGAAGACAGACTCTCTGGTATGGCGATAAGTACACCTTTTAACAAAACATTGGGCGGCGGTTGTACGGGCGCAGCGGTAGGATCAGGGTCCGCAAAAATGGCAAATAAACCACTATGATCTGTACTGGTGTTCGCTGTACTCTGTAAAGGAGCAAGCGGTAAGGTAGGCGCTAATGGCGCAGCTAGCAGCAACCAGAGTAAACGCGCAGCACTCCAGCATAGCCAAATAATCGCTAATAGCAATAGTGCTGCTGCAAAGCGATTGAGGGTATTAATAACAGGTTTTAAACGGCTAGATACATCGGCAACATTCATCATCTAGCGCGCCCCTAAGCCACTAAGCAATGGCTGGCGCACACTGACCACAGGCGTGTCTTGCGGAGCTTGCCCTTTATATTCTGGCATATTTTCTAGTAAACGCTGGGTTAAGCTCACATCTAGCATATTATCGCCATCGATATACAAATCGCCCAAGCGCTTATCTTGATTGTTGATAAGATTGACATGCAGCAGATTTTTATTATTTTTTTGCTCGGCACTGAGCTCAGCTCGCAGCGCAGGCATGGTGAGATAAAAAACCTTACCACCGCTAGGATAACCGACTTCGCCACCAACCCACGTTAACTGACCACTGGCCTCACTAAAACCGGCGGCGTTTCTATCTGAATTGCCTGCTTCAGAATTTTTAGCAGATTGACGTTTTAATGAAACGTTATTGACCTGAATGGGGGTATTAGGCAGCTGCCAATCGACCACATTTGATAAAGTTTCAGGGGCAATCTTACCGCTCATGTTTTGAATTTGCCATGAGCTGGTGCCTACTTTCACCTGACCATTTAAGCGGGTCTGCTCTGAGCTGATATCGACCTCTGCGCCTAATTTGCCTAATAGTAGATGCCATGGCTGCCACGACCACTCAGCAGCACCGGTAAGCGGTGTTGCTGACACAGGTAGCTGCCAAATCGCTGAGCCCTGCCATAAGTTGCCAGACACATGTTGTACATACGGCGTATCAGGGGCATATTTTTCAAGCAGCCACGCGGCAGGCATTTGCAACACGGCAAATAGCGCAAATAATATAAAGCCAAGTAGCCACCAGAGCTTGCGGGGACGCTTGTGAGACGACGTGGAAACGTGAGGCACGGTTAGCTAACTCTTATAGAAGACAAAAACGTCATTATCATAG
Source organism: Psychrobacter sp. SHUES1 (assembly GCF_001652315.1). NCBI lineage: Bacteria > Pseudomonadati > Pseudomonadota > Gammaproteobacteria > Moraxellales > Moraxellaceae > Psychrobacter > Psychrobacter sp. SHUES1. The sequence goes on from NZ_LXWA01000019.1 coordinate 28,963, forward strand.
CAAACAATGGCGTACAGATGACAGAAAAAAAAGCCAGTATCTTTGCACCAAAATAGTGGCGATAAAGAGACTGGCTTTTATCTAGCAACTTATTTTATAAAACCATCATAATTAATAATACATGAAAGCAGAATAGAATAAGCCTTTAACCAAGAGTTTTTAAATGGCTAAATGGCAAAATCTTCAAGCTTGCGACCTGACGCTAGTGCATCTACCAACCAAGTTGGTTTGCGTCCGCGCCCAGTCCAAGTTTCTTCATTATTATCAGTATTGCGATATTTAATACTGCGTTTTTTCTCAAGCTTCTCGCCCGCTTGTAGAATTTCTTCGATGCTGGCATCGCTTTCTTCAGCGATTTTTTCAAACTGCATATAGGCGTCATATAAACGCTGATGCTGTTTTTCTTCAATCAATTGCTGCGCATTTTCAGTAATCGCGCGTAGCTCATCAACGTTTAAACTATTTAAATCTATGACGTTATTTTTGTTCATCGTAAACTCTACTTTTATATTAAGGTTATAACCGAGTTGGATTTTTACTAAAAACTTATGCGTAATAAAAATCGTAAGTAGCAGTAATATAAACAAAAATATAAACCGCTACAAGTATTGATTGATATTTAATAATAAATGCCAGCAAGCAAATAATTATTTCCAAGAAAATAAACTTTTATATTAAATAGAATTTATCATATAAAAAAAAGAGCCTCTAAAGGTAGGCTCTTTTCTCTGATTCATTCAACATTATTAGATTACGTATCTTAAAAAGGAATATCATCATCTACCGGACCGTCAGGCATTGCCGTCGGTTTTGACTGTGCAGGCGATTGAGCAGGTTTATTAAATTGGTTCTGCTGTGCAGGTGCATTTTGATTATTAAAGCTGTTTTGGTTGCTACCCTGAGCGCCGCCTTGGTTATAACCGCCTTGTTGGTTATTTCCCTGTTGACCATAGTTATTTTGGCCACCTTGGTTTTGGTTCTGACCAGCAAAACCGCCGCCCTGATTGCCATAGCCGCCTTGGTTCTGATATTGATTCGAGCCTTGAGCGCCACTAAAGCCGCCGCCATCATTACTACCGCCAGTCGCACCATCGAGCATTTGCATTTGCTCAGCACGAATCTCGGTAATATAACGGTCTTGGCCGTTAGGATCTTGGTATTTACGCGTACGCAAGCTACCTTCGATATAAACCTTACTGCCTTTACGCAAATATTGCGCTGCGATTTCGCCTAGACGGTTGAACAATGAAATGCGATGCCATTCTGTCGCTTCTCTTTTTTCACCGCTTTGCTTGTCAGTCCACTGCTCTGAGGTGGCAACCGAAATGTTGGTCACGCTACCGCCATTACTGAACTGGCGAGCCTCAGGGTCTGCTCCAAGGTTACCAATGATGATAACTTTATTAACTCCGCGCATAATATCGTCCTTTTACTTATAAATAATTTGTTTGCCAGCTTTAATCGAGTATTTAATATAGAGTATGAATACTAGCAGTAATATGACTTCACTTTAACCATTTTTCTGTTAAATATCTAGGGGGCTTTGCGCTAAATGCGACAGCTCTTGTCGTGCAGAATCTGTTAATTGCGTTTTATCCAATTTTAAATAAGCGACCTGCTCTTTTGCCATCACGACCAACTCATCAACGCCATCTACCGCCAGCATTTGCCGTGACCAATCTTGGATATTGATATCTTTGGGAATGGTCACCGTGGTGCTTGATAAATACGGTGGATCAGCAATCGGAATAATCAGCAGCAATGCCGCGCCCATAATAACGGCCAATATACCCCATGCCAACAGATTTGGCTGGGTTAATAATAAGCCGCCCATCGCCCCGCCAACAAAAGCACCAAAGAACTGACTCGATGAGTTTAGCCCCATCGCCGTTGCTTTATTTGCAACGGGCGCACGCTTCGATATCCATGAGGGAATGGTCGCTTCGAGTAAATTAAAGCCCATAAAGTACAGCAACAAGCCTAGAATAACACCAACCCCGACCTGACTACCAAGTGCTAATAATGCCAGAGCCGCGGTCATTAAGGCAATCGCTGCCAAGAATACTTGGCGCATTTTGCGTTTTTTTTCGGCAATAATAATAAAGGGTATCGCTACGGCAAAACCAATAAATAATAACGGTAAATAAACCAAACCCTGCTGACGTACCGATAAACCAAGTACTTCACTGAGCTGATGCGGTAAGATAACAAAGATAGCCGTCATGGTTAAATGCAGAGCAAAAATACCGATATGCAAACGGTTTAAATCGCCAATCTTTAGCACATCTGCCAATTGCTGACCAATCGACTTGTTATCGAGATTGTGCTTAAGCACCCGTAGCGGCGTCGGTACGAACAATAATAGCAACATCGCTAAAACAGCGAAACCAGCGGTGAGCCAGAACAGCCCTGAGATACCTAGGGAGCCGACCAATAAAGGCCCAAAAGCAAAGGCCAGCATAATAGAAGTGGCAATGGTCAAACCCATGGTCGCCATCGCTTTGGTGCGCATCTCTTCACGCGTCACATCAGCAAGTAGTGCCATCAATACCGCCGATACCGCGCCACTGCCTGCCAGCGCCCGCCCGATAATGACTTCGTAGATATCAGTGGCATTGGCAGCGATGATACCGCCAATAGCAAATAATATCAGACCCAAAAAGATAATCGGCTTACGCGGAAACTTATCCGCGGCAAGGCTCATCGGTATCTGAAAAATCGCTTGCCCGAGCCCATAAATACCGACCGCCAAACCAATCAGAAACGGCGTTGCGTGCGCATAATTATCACCATACACCGAAAACACGGGCACAATCATAAACAGGCCAATCATCCGCAAAGCGAAGATACCACCGACCCCGAGAATTGCCCGTTTTTCTACGCTATTCATACTTGCCTCACTGGTTCATCATTGCTGGTTTATCACTGCGGCTTGCTGGTATTATCACGCCTTTATCAAGACGTTAGCCTACAAATCAAGCCCACTAGTATAAGTCATTCGCCGTTTGCTTGCCGAAACTTTTATCTTACTGCTGCAGCCGCACGGTTGGCTTCTACTTGCGCTTTTTATAGAGGCGATAATTTTGTTACCAAGTGCATTTAATGGCGCATTACACCTTGAATAATGCCGCTGCCATGACAATAAAGTAAGACGTTGACAAGATACTTGCCTTGACTGTACGGCAGCTTTTAGACTGATTTTAATGATACAGATTTATAGCAAGTATAATGGCTTTTAAAGCAGCCAAGCTTTTAAGAAATACGATATTTAAAATAATAAAATCTAAAGTGGCATGATATAAACAAGTAATACTTAAAAAAGCCGTGCTTACAACTAACAATATTCAAAACCGACATTTTCTCGAAAACTATGCTGAAAAAACTGAAAAACAAAGCTTAATTCAATCTATAACAAAGCACTTATGTTAGTTAACAAACATTTCATTTAGATTGTTTTAATGATTTCAAGGTTAAGACTTAAGTTAGGTTTGAACGTTACGCTTATATAAACCTACATCACTGACGCTTTATGAAAAAATTAGCGTATGAAAATCTATTTTATAACTGTTGTTTTATTAAGAAAATTTCGTGATAACGGCAGATTTTTATAAAGCCATAGCAACTTAACAACCAAATATGCTTTTAACAGCCCATTCATTAACTATATTTAACGTTTAGATTTTATATACCATTAGCAAATAGGAAACCTATCAACGATGGCACATGACCATATTGCAATACGCGGCGCACGTACGCACAATCTAAAAAATATCGACTTAGACATTCCACGCGATAAATTCGTGGTAATCACTGGCTTATCAGGCTCTGGCAAATCGTCACTGGCGTTTGATACGCTTTATGCCGAAGGGCAACGTCGTTACGTTGAAAGCCTATCGGCTTATGCGCGTCAGTTCCTTTCACAAATGGAAAAGCCAGAAGTTGATAGTATCGAAGGCTTGTCGCCAGCGATTGCTATTGAGCAAAAATCGACCAACCATAACCCGCGCTCGACCGTTGGGACGATTACCGAGATTTATGATTACTTGCGTCTGCTTTATGCGCGTATCGGGACGCCTTATTGCCCTGAGCATGGCGAGCCAATGGTTGCACAGTCGGTGACTGAAATGGTCGATCAAGTCATGGCATTGCCAGAAGATACCAAGCTTATGATACTGGCGCCGGTGATTCGTGAGCGTAAAGGCGAGCATACAGTGCTACTTGAGCAGTTAATTGGGCAAGGCTTTGTCCGCGTTCGCGTCGACGGTGATGTTTATGATACCGATGAGCTACCGACGCTCGATAAAAAGAAAAAGCATACGATTGAAGTGGTGGTTGACCGCTTTAAAGTCCGTGATGACTTGGGTAACCGTGTTGCTGAAAGTTTAGAGACCGCCCTACGCTTAGGTCAAGGTCTAGTCACGCTGCACTTTATGGATGGCAATCCAAAAGAAGGCGGTGACGAAAATCAAGTCATGTCAGCCAAGCATTCTTGCCCTGTTTGTGATCGCGCAGTTTCTGAGCTTGAGCCGCGGATGTTTAGTTTTAATAACCCTTATGGTGCTTGCCCAAGTTGTGACGGTCTCGGTAAACGTCAGTATTTCTCTGCAGAAAAGCTGATTACTCATCATGAAAAATCGCTCAATCAAGGGGCGATTAATGGCTGGGATAAGCGGCACGCCTATTACTTTGGTTTGCTATCGACCGTTTGTCATCATTTTAAAATCGACATGGATACGCCATGGCAAGACCTGCCAAAAGCGCAGCAAGATATCATCATGCATGGCTCGGGTAAAGAGAAACTGACCTTTAATTTTACTGATGAGCGCGGACGTAAAACCAATAAAACTGTGCCGTTTGAAGGCGTGCTACCGTATTTAGAGCGTCGTTATGCCAAAACCCAAAGCAACCTAGTACGTGACGAGTTGGCGAAATATTTAGCCGACACCACCTGTAACGTCTGTGATGGCGCGCGTCTCAATGAAATATCACGCAATGTGCGCGTAGACGATCAAACCATTGCCCAAATCGTTAAGCTGTCTATCGGTGATGCTGCTGACTATTATAAAACGCTCAAGATTGGCGGTCATAAAGGTGAAGTTGCCGAAAAAATCTTTAAAGAAATTAATGAACGTCTTAACTTCCTTGTCAGTGTCGGGCTTGATTATCTTACCCTTGCCCGCTCTGCTGAAACGCTATCAGGCGGTGAAGCGCAGCGTATTCGTCTTGCCAGCCAAATCGGTGCGGGGCTGATGGGCGTCATGTATGTCCTCGATGAGCCATCAATCGGCCTGCATCAACGCGATAATGATCGCTTGCTTAAAACCCTCACGCGTTTACGCGATTTGGGCAATACGGTACTGGTCGTCGAGCACGATGAAGATGCCATTCGCCAAGCCGATCACGTGATTGATATCGGTGTCGGCGCGGGCGTTCATGGCGGTCATATCATTGCCCAAGGGTCGGTCGATGACATTATGGCAACCAAAGGCTCGCTCACAGGGCAGTATATGTCTGGTGAGAAACGAATCGAGATTCCAAGTATTCGTCATAAAGCCAAAACCATCGAAGTTGAAGCAAAAGGTAAAGCCAAGCCCAAACAAGTACCGATGTCGATTGAGCTAAAAGGCGCAACAGGCAACAACTTAAAAAATGTCGATTTGAGCTTGCCGATTGGCATTATGACTTGTATCACAGGGGTTTCTGGTTCTGGTAAATCGACCTTGATTAACCGCACCTTAATGCCTATCGCTGCCACCCAGTTAAACAATGCTTCAACGCTTATCGCTGATAAGCATGACAGTATCAGCGGTCTTGAGCATTTGGATAAAATGGTTGATATCGATCAAAGCCCGATTGGCCGTACGCCGCGCTCAAACCCTGCAACCTATACCGGTGTATTTACGCCAGTGCGTGAGATGTTTGCCCAAACCCAAGAAGCGCGCGCGCGTGGTTATAAAGCCGGACGCTTTAGCTTTAACGTCAAAGGCGGTCGCTGTGAGATGTGTCAAGGCGATGGCCTTATCAAAGTTGAGATGCATTTCTTACCTGATATGTATGTGCCCTGCGATACCTGCCATGGTAAACGCTATAACCGCGAGACGCTAGAGATTCACTATAAAGGTAAAAACATCGCCGATGTGCTCGATATGACAGTTGAAGATGCGACTGAATTCTTCTCAGCGATTCCAGCGATTCATCGTCGCCTGCAAGCGCTGATGGACGTTGGTCTTAGCTATATTCGTTTGGGTCAATCAGCGCCAACGCTATCAGGCGGTGAAGCGCAACGCGTCAAACTGGCGCGTGAGCTTGCCAAACGTGATACCGGACAGACGCTATATATCTTGGATGAGCCAACCACTGGTCTGCACTTCCATGATATCGATAAGCTGCTGCATATCCTCCATACCTTGCGCGATAAAGGCAATACCATCGTGGTCATCGAGCACAATCTTGACGTTATCAAAACGGCGGATTGGGTGATTGACCTTGGCCCTGAAGGCGGTAAAGGTGGTGGACTGATCATCGCGGAAGGTACGCCTGAAGAAGTGGCAGAAGTGAAAGGCTCATATACTGGTGAGTTCTTGAAGCCAATGCTTAAGCAAGGTATGAAAGCAGTGAGTTAATAGAAAATCAGTTAATTATTGATGAAAGGCTACTCTTTAGGGAGTGGCCTTTTTTTGTAGTAACTTCCACTTTTAAAAGAAAAATCTTATATTTAAACTAAGCTTATAAACAGATTCTAAATATCTGAAAAAATTGATTTATCATTTTCCTGGCCAAAGAATTTTTGTGGTTTTTTCTCACTTTTTTTACTCAGTTTATCTTTATAGTCTTTATCTGTATTTAGTCGATAAATATCAGGGCTTTCTACGAACTCCAACCAACCTTCCTTCATCCACTTTTCTATTATATCTCTACCCATTATAGAAATTAAATTAGCAAGCTGTGCATGAGGAGAACCGAAATAATAGACAATTACATTAATAGAAGGTTTCGAACCTTGGTTGAACCCAAATATTTCCTCGATATAATCACTATCAGAAGAGTCTAGAGAATGTCCCCAAAGATATATTTCAATTATCTCGTTTTCACCTCTGACACCATCTTCAATTTTTTCTTTCTCTAAATCAGTTATATCAGGATTACCTCTTAGAAATTGATAATCTGTACTATTAACCAGTTTTTGATAATACTTTACAAACCCATAGACTTTTTCTTCTACTAGAATTTTATTTTCTAAAGCAGATATACCTAAGACTATTGTATTTTTATACCCAGTCTTTCCATGTAAAAACTGGGTATTGGCATGATTATAGAGCCGTTCTACAGTAGAAGAATAATTAAAACTATAAATAGTACACTCATCTTTGGATAAGACTTTAGGTAAAGCTAATTTCTTTCTAGGTTTGAAAGTGTTGATGTACTCGATATATATAGAAAATATCTCAATAAAATCGTTCCAATGCTTAGTTAGATTTAAAAATATTTTATTCGTATCTAAATAAACAGCTTGATTATGATAATACTTAACGAATTCTCTGTTTAAGGTAAGCCTTTCTCTAACAAACTGTTTCTCCTCTATAATATTAAACTGCCATAATATTTTGGAAATAGCAGGATATTTTCTAAACATTTTTTCTCTAATTAATTTTGACTCTATACTTGCTTCTTTTCTGTCTTCTGTTACACGGAAGTACTGAGGTTCTCCTTCTATCTCATCTAATAAGTTACATACTGAATTAAGAGTATCTTTAACCTCATTCTCAAAGTCTATCCATGTATCTATGCCGCTATCAATTTGACTTTTAAAAAACCGAAACCAGTGATTACCTGTCAACTTTTCTTTCAAACTATCTACTTGCTCTGCTGTTATTTCCAGATCTTCTGTCTTATATAGCACTTTACATTTAGTTAGAATAAAGTCTTCATTATCTAAAAGATCTTTATATAGGTAATCAAATGATAATGAGGTATCTGATGGGGCTTCTTCTACCATTTTCATAGTATGAATAAAATGTTCATACTTCGTTGGTAAAAAATGAGCTAGATCAAAGCCATTACCAATTATCAATATTCTTTCTCTAACAGTCATTAACGTTCTCTTTATTAGCTTAAAATAGCCATTTGTCTACTTTTTTAGCAAATAGCAGTCTAAATTATATATATTTTAGCCTATATACTGGGGATGGCTTACAACAAAATATCAATTAATCTTCAATTTTAAATAGTTACATCAAAATGCAGTTTAGCCACGATTTTAGCAGATATCCTTGAAACTCTATAGAGTTGCGAAATTAGATCCTTATAGTCCATTCAACCTAAATAAACTCTCTCTCAACATTCATCACCCTTGCATCTACTGTACGTTCTAGCTTCTCCTCAATTTGACTGCATTGCGACTCAACCTCACGTTTAGACAGCCCGACAATTACGAACGTCCATTCGCTGGCGTCATGTTGATCCCGCTCACCGCTTTCACATACCGCGACGCTTGGCGTATTGCCAAAACGTGCATGCAAGCCGCCCATCCGTTGGCGTTTTTCTTTTAACGAGCTACAGCCGGGTAGCGCAAAAGTCAGCGTTAAGATAGCGATATGCATTTTATTCTCCTTGCGACAGTGGTTTACGCTTTATAATAGTAGCAAATAAGCACGGCAAGTTATGCTATCGTTACCTTGTTGTCTCGATAGACTATAACCGCTCACACTGTTTATAGTTATACCATTCACAAATATCACAATAGCCAATATGCGTATCTAATCAATGACCTCTATCAGCTACGTACAGCAACAGCACATTACTCGATTATGCGTGCGCTGCGGATTACTGCTTATGCAATATGGCGCTGAGTCTGCCGTGGTGGTGGACTTATCCAAACGCTTAGGGCTTGCCTTGGGGATGAACAGCGTAGAATGTTCGCTGAATTTTAATGCCATTACCTTGACCACTATCTGTGATGAGCGCTGTATCACCACCACCAGAGACACGATCAATCAAAGCATTAATGTCAATTTACTGGTACAAATCCAGCAAATTATCAATAAAACTGAAGCCACTGTCGATGATAATGAGTTGACTCAACGCACTACCCTTGCCTTTGATGAGTTAGATAATAAGTCGGTGTATCCAACATGGTTGGTGGGCATATTTGTTGGGGCGTCTTGTGCTGCGTTTGCTTATCTAAACGGTGGCAGTTGGTCGATTACCGCCGTGACCTTTATCGCGGGTATGGTAGCTATGTTCACTCGCATTTATCTGGCCAAGCACCATTTCAATCCCTTTATCACCGTTATCGTGACGGCTTTTATCGCCTCTTTAATTGGGGCAACGACCTATTATTTTGATATTGGTAATAATGCCGATATTGCGGTTGCCTCTAGCGTGCTGTTACTGGTACCAAGCTTTCCTTTGATCAATTCTTTCTCAGATATCCTAAAAGGCTATGTCAATATTGGCGTTGGCCGTGCCGTTTTTACCTATATGTTGACCTTGTCCGCTTGCGTTGGTATCGTCATGGCGCTGGTTTTACTTAGAATACAGCACTGGGGGTTTTAAGATGTGGTTCATTAAAACCGTAGTGTTGTCGTGCATTATTACCCTTGGTTGGACGCTGATGTTTAGCGTGCCCAAACGCTATATTCTGCCGTGTTTGCTGATGACCGCGTTTGGATTTGGGTTAAAAACCGCGCTTGTTTATCAGCACATCCATCTGGTGGTGGCTAGCTTCTTTGGGGCGATGCTTGCCAGCTTTTTGGGTGTCTACTTTTCTAAAAAATATACGCTACCGCCCAAAGCGTTAATTTCACCGAGCGTCATCTGTATGATGCCAGGTATCGCTGCTTATAAGGCGATGGTCAGTATGGTGCAAATTGGTTATTTTGGTTTTTCCGACGAATTATTTAGCCAAATGATGGTGTATTTATTTGAGGCCTTGTTTGTAACCTCGGGATTGGTGCTAGGCTTATCCATTCCCGGACTGTTATTTTATAGGCGGCGTGCTATAGTTTAGATGGGCTTAGATATCAAGCTATTTATGCCTAAATACTTTTATATTCTGATACTAGCTGGCATATCCTTATAATAAAAACCTTGTAAGATTAATAATGATACCCATTACAATAGAGTTCAAAATAACAGAATTAAAAAATAATAGACTGCAAAATTGCACCAATACGCATTAATACGTACTGAATAAAGAGACTTAACCATGACAAAACATTATGACTATATTTCCATTGGCGGCGGTAGCGGTGGCATTGCCTCGATCAATCGAGCAGCGAGCTATGGCAAAAAATGCGCCATTATCGAAGCCAACCAATTAGGCGGCACCTGCGTCAACTTGGGCTGCGTACCCAAAAAGGTCATGTGGTACGGCGCGCAAGTGGCCGAAGCCATCGAAAAATATGCACCCGATTATGGTTTTGACGTCGAGGTCAAAGGTTTTGACTTTCAAAAACTGGTCCATAGCCGCCAACAATATATCGAAAACATTCACCGCTCTTATGATAATAATCTGGCGAAAAATGGTGTTGAAGTGATAAAAGGCTTTGCTACATTTGTCGATACCAATACCGTCGAAGTCAATGGCGAGCTGATTACCGCCGACCATATCTTAATCGCGACAGGCGGTCATCCGATTCTCCCCGACATCAAAGGCGCAGAATACGGCATCGATTCTGATGGATTTTTTGCGTTAAATGAAATGCCAAAACGGGTTGCTATCGTTGGCGCTGGCTATATCGCTGTCGAAATCGCTGGCGTGCTCAATAGCCTCGGTGCTGAGGTGCACCAGTATGTGCGTCAACATTCGCCGCTACGCTCATTTGACCATACTATCGTTGAAACCTTGCTGATAGAGATGGAGCAAGACGGTATTCAGTTGCATACTAATACCACACTCACTGAGATTCATAAAAATGAAGATGGTAGCCTGACCTTATGTACCGCAGATGGTAGCCTTGATACGGTAGATTGTTTGATTTGGGCGATTGGACGTGCGCCCTCAACCGACAATATCAACTTGCAAGTGACCGGCGTTGAGACCACTGAATTTGGCAAAATCAAAGTTGATAAATTTCAAAACACCAATGTCAAAGGTATTTATGCGGTCGGCGATATCATCGAAAACAGCATTGATTTGACGCCAGTGGCTATCGCTGCCGGTCGCAGGCTTTCAGAGCGCTTATTTAATGATAAAACCAATGAGCATCTCAGTTATGACTTGATACCGACAGTGATTTTTACCCACCCCGCTATCGGCACCATCGGCTTGTCTGAGATTGATGCCGTTGAGCAGCATGGCAAAGAAAATATCAAATGCTATAAATCGACCTTTACCTCTATGTATAGTGCGGTCACGCAGCACCGTCAAAAGTGCGTGATGAAACTGGTGTGTTTAGGTGAAGAAGAAAAGGTCATTGGCTTACACGGCATTGGCTACGGCGTCGATGAGATGATTCAGGGCTTTGCGGTAGCGATAAAAATGGGCGCGACGAAAGCTGACTTTGATAATACGGTCGCTATTCATCCAACGGGCTCAGAAGAATTTGTGACCATGCGCTAGTTTTTATGGACCAGATAATATAAGTAAAAGGCTACCTTTAATAAGGTAGCCTTTTTTATTACTAGCCATTAAGGCATTTTGCGTTTTTCATATAAATATCTTCATTTATCAAAGCGGTTACTTATCCAGCGTCCATTCTCCATTGACTTGATAAACGTTAAATATGGTTTTATTAGTTCTGCTATTTCCCGCAATCTTTTGGGTGATATCAGCGGTACAGCTAAAAGTACGGTTACCCTTGACGCGGTTACAGTCTATATTCTCGACGCGTTCAAACGTTGGCATCATGCGCTCCATTAGACTGCTTATATCTTGTGCCATTTTGTCATTGCCAGCGTTCGCCTTGGCAGCCTGCATTATCTTGATACCTTCTTTATATTGTGCTGCAATCAAGCGCGCAACCGTACTGTCGGGAGGTGCTTTAGAGTAGGTGACAAAAAATAGTATATATAGGAGGAGTAACGTCAATTTTTTAAACTTTCCCACTTTGACCTCCTGTTATGCTGATAACGTTTTTCAAACGTAAGAGGCAGATAATGCAGACAGCACAATCATGATACTGCTATGATGCGTTTAATAATCACCGTTGCGAGATGCTTGTGTGGCAGATGTATTTTTCTATATTACCGATTGGTCTTGGCATCATGACCTTGGTCGCCAGCCTAATCGGCCTGTTTGCTTATTTGATGTCCAATGATAATGCCACGCGCCTGCTCGGTTTTAACTGGTTTAAGCGTTTAATTATCGTGGCATTTCTCCTATTAAGTGTCGGATTGTTTATGACCTTTGGCAGTTTTTGGGGTTAATGGCCATTAGTTTAAGAAAACTGATTGATTGATAATTAGCTTACAAGTTTTTCTAATTCTAACAACTCTAAATCTTGGCGTTTAGGTTCGCCATTATTGCCATCGATGGGAAACGGCATGCTATTGCCATTTAACTGATAACCGCGGCGCTGATAATATGCCAAGAGCTCTGGTCGATGACTTAAAATAGACATCGTTAAACGCGCGGGATTTTGTACAGACGCTTGGATATTTGCTTGTAAATGCCGCTGCGCAAATGTCTCAGCTGCCTGCAGTATCTGATGACCGACGCCATGCCCTTGTAGCTCAGGCAAGACGGCAAACATACCGATATACGCTTTTTGATTACCAGCACGCTGATTTGTAGTAACTTCGTCTTTTATATCGACCGCGATACAGCCTAATAGCTCACCTGTTTCTTTTCCGTCACGCTCACCTGTCGTGGTTTTTGGATAAATAAAAACGTAATGCTTGGGGTCATTAATGACAGCCAATAGCTCGTCCTTGGTGGTGCGAATACCGCCGACCAAATCTGCTTCATTGGTCCAGCCTGCCGCTTGCCGATAACAGCGATTGAGCAATTGCTCGAGCGCGTCGATATCACTTACTTCAGCTTGACGTAAAAATACGGTTGTTTTGTTTAAGGCTTCTTTAGTAATGTGGTCTTTATTCATAGCATCGGTTTTCCTTTTCCGTTCATAGCTTATAAGTCATATAAAAAGCTGGCTCGGATAACCAAGCCAGCCTTTATAATAATACGTATCCGTTTTTACTACTAGCGCGATAACGCATGGGCTTGCTCGATAATATCAAACCCAGCATTGATTTGCGCGCGCGTTGGCGCGTGACCTCGGCGTAGTAGCTCGCCAAAGGCAGCCATTTCTTTATCATGACCAACCCCACTAGCAGCACTGGCTCGCGTGTTCTCGCCTTCATCATCAAAATAAAACTCGATATAATTGAACTGCTGTAGATCGCCTCGCAAAATACTATGATCAGTCGTGGCTGCATGACCGCTATAGCGCATACTTTTGTCACATTGCATCGTCCAAAAAAATGGCACACGCTCGGCGTTGTCATTGACATCGTCTGCTCCCACTATCGCTGCCGCGGTTACAAGGCCATGCTGTAGCGCCACGCGCCAATGCTCAATGCGCAGTCGTCCCATTTGATTAGGCGCTTTGGCAATATCGCCGAGTGCATAAACACCGTCGCGCAGTTGTAGATGATTATCAACTTGCACGCCATCAGGATCGTTGACGTCGCTGAGTACATCCGTTCGCGGTGACACGCCCGTACCAAGAATGACCATATCAGCGTCTATGCGATCGCCACTTGCAAGGGTCACACCGTTCACCCCTTTATCATCGCCATTGATTTTGCCGACTGAAGCATTAAGGACAAAGGTCACACCTCGGTCTTGGTGACGGTTAATGAGCGCAGCGCTGACTGACTCTGAAATGATATGACTCATGACACGAGACTCTCGACCTATCACGGTAACGCTAGCAACACGACCTGCTTTTGCAAGCGCTGAGGCGACCTCCATTCCGATAAATCCGGTGCCAACGATGATCACACGCTTATCCACACTTGCTGCTTTCATCGCTTTAGCATCGTCTAAACTGCGAAGGGTATAGACGCCGTTTTGCTGAGCCCCCTCAATCGGTGGAATGACCGGCTCGGCGCCCGTCGCCACGACTAAAAAGTCAGGGCGGATGGTCTCATTATCGCCCGTATCTTTTTTGACGGTCAGGACGTTTTCATTGGGCCTCACCTCGCTGACAGTGGTTTTTAACTGCAAGTTTATATTGTGATTTTCTGCCCAGTCACTGCCGCCGAGCATGAGTTTTTTCTCATCTGCATCACCTGACAAAAAGGCTTTGGACAATAATGTTCTATCATAAGGGGCTTTGTCATCTTCGCTAATGATGGTGATTTTGCCGCCATAGCCGAGCTTACGAAGGCGGTGCGCGGTCATAAATCCAGCCGCGCCACTACCTACGATCACGGTATGAGTGTCGTCAAGTTTGTCATTGATGGTACTGTGATCTATAGTTTTGCTGGTATTGACACTCAAGCTGTCGCCATTGTCAGTAAGCTGATACTGGGTTAAGCCGTCAGCGGCAACCGGCTCTAATAATGAGCCGTCCGTGCTATCAAACGTTCCATGATGCCAAGGACAAATCACTCGATTGCCACAGCGCACACCAGCGCCCAAATCAGCCCCAGCGTGAGGGCACTTTCCATCGAAAGCGTAGAACATATTATCATCGCGGGTGACTAAAATGATGCTGTCATCGTCTTGCTTGAACGATTTCATGCCGCCATTAGGGATATCGGCTTTATCGATCGTGACGGTTTTGATAGTTGAGCTGGTCATAGTTATCCTTAACGGTTATTATTAAAATTTATTATTTCCTGCTGCAAACGTATTTTTTATCGGCATTTTAAATAAAATATTAACGCCCAAAATACGTGATTAAAAAACCAGATGTCTTGCCAGATACTTTGATACTAGCAAGACCCATTGCCAGACGCCATTTTTTTATATACTGACTGCGTTGCAAAACGTAAACTTACCTTTATTCCCTCTTTAACGTTTTGCTCTTACCACTTTTTATCAATACAAAAGATACCTTTTATGACTTCTCAAGACGATTTTGCTAACGACTCATTTAATAACGATTCTCCTAATAACAAACCTTTGACTGATAAAACCTTTGATATCTCAAATATCGATATTACCGCCGCCACTGATACATCCAAATTACCACAGCCGACGCAGTCGCCTTTAAAACAAGCGACCTATAAAGCCCATGCCACAGATTTTGTGGTCAATGAGATATTGCCGCTCGACTTTACAGGCGAAGGTGAACACTTATGGCTGCATATCGAAAAGCTCGGTATGAATACCGCCTATCTAGCTAAACTGCTGTCCGAGTGGGCAGAAATTCCACTGCGTGATGTCGGTTACTCGGGACTAAAAGACCGTCATGCGCTGACGACACAGTGGTTTAGCCTGCGCCTACCAAAAAAGCAATTACCTGAGTCTGAATTTGCTCCAGTAGATATTGGCGCCAATGAATCGCTCACCATCCTTGCGCAGGAGTGGCATAATAAAAAACTCAATCGTGGTACGCATAGAGCCAATCAATTTATCATTACCTTGCGTGACATCCAGTTTGCGGGCACAGAGACGACGCCGTCTAACAAAAGCAACAAGGATACCGTCGAGCAGCATTTGGCCCATATCAGCATAACGGGCGTGCCCAATTATTTTGGTCCGCAGCGCTTTGGCCGTCACGGTAATAATGTTAGAGAAGCATTGGCGTTATTTGCGCGTCCAGCGCCAGAAAGTCGTCCGCAACCCAAAAAAGGCAAACGTAAACAGGCGCCGCGTGAACAAAACAGTATGGAATTATCAGCGGCGCGCAGCTTGATATTTAATGAGATATTAGCAGCGCGGGTGCGTGATGGTAGCTGGAATACGGGGCTTACCGGTGAAGTGTTTAATTTGGATGGCTCAGGTTCAATATTTGCCAGCGAAGTAATGGACGACACTTTGCAAGCGCGACTTGCCAGCGGTGATATTCATCCAACGGCAGTATTATGGGGCGTGGGTAATGATAAAGTCAGTGGCGCAGCAGCTACTATCGAAAATATTATCGTACAGAAAAGTCCATTGTTAAGTCAGTTGGCAGCAGGCTTAGAGCAGCGCGATATCAAAGCACAACGACGCGCGCTAAGATTACCGATTGAAGAATTAAGGTGGAAATGGCAGGACGCAGATCATGGGCTGAGCTTGGTACTCAGTTTTACTTTAACGACCGGCAGCTTTGCAACCAGTGTACTTTCAAGCTTAGTACAGAATTTAAGCACTTCATCTGGCGTTAGTTAACGATTAGCTAGTCGCATAAAGGACAGCGATCTTGTCTGTTTCTGCCGCGAGCATATGGTTGGCACTGACCACCTGATTACGCCCGCGGTCTTTTGCCTCATACAAGGCTTTATCGGCGATACAAATTAAGCGCTGACAAATATCGCTGGGCAGTTGGGCTTGCACTATTTCTTTAGCAGCGCGCTTTCTTCTCTGCGAAATCCTTTTTTGTGCATGGGTCTGTTGTGCGCCTGCTTGGTTTGAGCTGTGCGAGCCACGCTCTTGTCTACGCTCTCCTTGCCTACGGTTTTTGCGCGCTTCTGTCAGCGCTTGCGTATTTTCTTCTAGCGCTAAAGCTTTATACTCATTTTGAATACGCGCACGCTCTTCATGCGTCAGAGTATAAACCCCTAAACTGGCGGTGATATAAAAATCGACATTATCATCGCTCTTGATGACTTGTTGGGCGATATCTTTGCGTAGCTGTTTAGCAATAGTCATCGCGCCCTCGTGCGTGGTATCTGGCAGCACGATTAAAAACTCTTCGCCGCCATAACGACTGACAATCACCTCTTCTGATAACGATTTTAATAGCGTTTGGGCAACCTCAGACAAAACTTGGTCGCCGACATCGTGTCCATAGTTATCATTGATATTTTTAAACCAATCTAAGTCCAATAAAATCACGCTAAAATCTTGTTTATCGTCCATCGCTAGCAGTGCTTGCTGCATTTGCGTCAAACCGTAGCGCCGACTTTTTAGTTGGGTCAATTCGTCTTGATTGGCATACTGCATGATTTCAGCTTTACTATTATCCAATATCAACAGCAGGGTGCGAAACATATAGATGATAAAAATCGCCTTTGGCAGCGCCATATAAATATGAGTGGTACGCCAAAAAAATGCCGAAGAAGAGCGCAGTTGATTAAATGTATCCCAGCTGAGCGTGCCATTTTGAAAAATTGCAGCAGAAATGGCGTTTTCGATTGCCGCCGTTTCACTAAAGGTAAGATAGCTATAAGTATCTAAGGGAAAAGAAGTGATGGTCATTTGACGCAGATTGGGAATGGTAAAACCAAAATAAGGAATTAAGGTGACCAAAAAGATCAAAGCAATGTGAGCCAAAAAGGCTTTCCATACATAGCGCCGCCGTATCAGCATCATCCCAAGCATCGCCCCACCAACCAGCGAAACCCCAGCGACCAAACTGCTATGACCCATGACTAAAATTACCACTGCAATATAAAGGCTATAAAGCGTGATCATAACCGCTTGCCATTTATATAACGAGCTTGTGTCTGTCCTAATCGGCGATGTGCGGCTGACCATCCAAAAAAAGAACACTAGCATCAGCGTCACCCCAGTCCATAAAGGATAGAGCAGACCCATATCTACATAGGAGCCATAAAGATCTTGGCGCCACCAAACAAACGCGCACCATAACCAATGTGAGGTGACTTCTATTAACACAAACAGCGCCAGCAGTGAGGCCCTATCAGCCGCTTGCCACTCGAAAATCACTCGCGAGAGCTTTCTATAGCCTAGATGAGATATCGATACAGCCATAATGGGCTACCGCAGATAGTGAAAGTTATTGAGCCAAACCAAACATGAAAATAAACAGCATGACTTATATTAGACCTAAACTGACGCATTTAGTGTGGCAATTTTTCCTTTAATTATCAATCGGTTTTAATCGATTTACCCGTCAATATCTAAAGTTTTATTTTAGCGTATCTATTAAGCTTAAGAATAACCTGTTTTGGACTAAGCCAATGCCGCAAATGACTGCCAAACACCTTGCTGTTCAGGATTAAGGTTTGGTACGTCGCCCAAACGTCGCCACGGCATATTACTTCCATGAAAGTCACTGCCAATAGAGGCCGCAAGCTGATGTTCAGCGATACTGCGATCGACCATTCTTCGGGTACTAATCGGTTCGCTATTTGAAGGTAACTCACAAGCATCACCGCCAAGCTCGGCAAATTCTTCGATCAGTTTACGTACGCGGGTGGCAGATAGCTGATAGCGCGTTGGGTGCGCGAGTACCGCCTTGCCGCCGCAAGCGTGGATCAGCTCGATGCCGCGCTGCATGGTTAATGCTTCAATCGCCACGTAAGCGGGCTTATTATCGGCCAGATATTTATCAAAGGCTTTTTGCACGGTTTTTACCGCACCGCGCTCAAACAACACTTGCCCAATATGCGCACGCCCTACCGCTTGTGGATTGCCGCCTGCTTTATCGAGCACCGCTTGCCATAGCTCGGTATAATCAATATCTAGCAGCTCGCTAAGCTTTTCAGTGATACGCTGACCGCGCGTGGCACGGCTGTCTTGCAATTGCTGCAACGTCGCATGCATTTTATCAAAGTCGGTGAAATCAAGTCCCAACACATGGATAATTTTATTGGTGGATTTATTTTTGCCATAGCCGCCGCTAAGTGTATGCTCGCAGCTAATCTCAACCCCATTGATTAATTGTATATCATAGGCCGCCGCCGCCGCGCGTGCCTCGTCAATACCCATCAAGGTATCATGATCGGTCAGCGCCAGTACATGAATGCCAGCGTTGTGCGCGCGCTGTACTACCTCGGTCGGCGCATAGGTACCATCAGAGCATGTACTGTGGCAATGTAAGTCGATTTTCATAAAGCTGGCCTTAAGATATTGAGGGTGTTGAAAGTGTTGTGCATATAGATATGCTGTCATTACTGACTATATTATCAGTAAAAAAGACGAAATGCGGCGAAGATAACGCATGAAGGCAGATCATAACGGATGATTATCCTGTTACTTGCTTTTTTTTGCAGCAGTAGACGTGTAAACTACCCCATACGTTTTTTGTTGGACATCCTATTTGCTATGAAAGCCTTATTAGACTTCATTCCGTTGATCGCGTTTTTTATTGCTGCGCGTTACAGTGGCATTTTAGCGGCGGCAGGCGCCTTGCTCGTGGCCACTATCATCATTTATGCCATCCATTTTGTGCGTCAAAAAGGCAAATTTGATAAGCAGCAATGGGTCGTTTTATTATTAACCATCGTCTTTTGCGGTGGGACGCTGCTATTGCGTGACGACATCTACTTACGCTGGAAGTCGCCTATCATCAACGGTATCTTCGCGGTAACACTATTGGTCAGTGCCATCATCAATAAGCCATTGATGCAATTGGCGATGAAAGAAGTGTTTTCACTGACCTTGAGTGGCTGGAAAAAACTGACCGTCGCTTGGGCACTGTTTTTTGCCTTTATGGGTATTTTGCATTATATCACGGCATTTACGATGTCTGATGAGGCTTGGATTAACTTTAAAACTTACGGCTGGATTCCGATTATGTTGGTATTCGTAATTGCGCAATTTGCCGTATTAAAGAACCATCTCAATCCAGCGTTAACCGATAAAACCACTAAATAGAAGCTAGTTCAATCATAATATAAGACTTAAAAATATAATGAGACATATCATCATTGTTTTTTATTGTCGTTATTAGCGCTTTATTCATATTATTTACTTGAGGAAGTCCCATGTCCTTATTTGCTATTATCGGCCACGATGTTGCTGGCAGCAGCGCCCAACGTCAGGTGACGCGCGCCGAACACGTTGCCCGCCTGCAAGTATTACAAAGCGAGCAGCGACTTATTATCGCAGGTCCAACGCCCATCGAACACGGTAAAAGCGAGATGTCAGGCAGCTTGATTATTGCTGACTTTGACTCCCTTGATGCCGCGCAAGCATGGGCAAGCGCTGAGCCTTATTTGCGTGATGGCGTCTATAGCCATGTAGATATCAAGCCGTTCGTGCAGACCTTGCCTGCGCCTACTGACAGTGCCGCAGTTACATCATCAGACAAGCCAGCAAATAAGGTAACAGCATCGTGATTCAGCAGTTATTATTAAATGGTTCTGTTTCTCATCATGTTTTTAATCATGTTACTAAGCCCGCTTTTGGTTTCGTTACTAATGTTAGCGTTGCAAGCTTATTATTACTTGCCAGTCTATCAGCACAAGCAGCACCAACTGTGACCAATGCTGATCCTGTGGCAGGAACTGCTCCGCTAGCGCCTAACGCTGTATTAGCGCCCAATACTGTTAATCAACTAGCGTTTCCAAATACTGCCTCAAATACGGTGTCTACTACAGCGCCGAACCCAGCTACCAATGCTCAGCCTGCTACCAATATTAGCGACACTTTAGCGGCGCAGCTACAACCATCAACTAAAGCGCTCTCTGAAGCCAATCAAGAATTGCTTAGCCGTAATGCCCAGCTTCAGCGTCAAGTCAATGACTTACAAACACAAGTAAACGTTTTGGTTTATGAAAGCAAAGGTCAGTTGTTTTTATACGGCGCATTTACGGTGTTAATGAGCTTATTGGTTGGGATATTTATTTCGTGGTTGGTGTTTGTGCGCCGCGAGCGCTGGTAGTAAATCCTCTATAAATGTGATGCTTTATGTCCAAATTTGTGTCTAAACCTCAGTCTAAATCAGCTATATCTAAGCCTACCTCTCCTGCCACTTATAAAAAAGCCACCAAGCCCCCTAAAAAACCTGCGCCGCCAGATGTGATTACCCCTGCTAATATTACATGGCAAACCGATGATGCTGGCAATCAAGTGCCAGTATCAGGGGAGTTTGGCGATGTGTATTTCTCGCACGCTGATGGCTTAGCAGAATCTCGCCATGTATTTTTAGCCCATAATCAATTACCCGAGCGCCTAGCAAACCTTGCTGATAAGCAATGCTTTACGATTGCTGAATTGGGCTTTGGGACGGGCTTGAATTTTTTAGCGACATGGCAGCTTTGGCGACAGCTTCGTACGCAGCAGCCGCAGTTAACAAGCGCGCGCTTACACTTTATCACTACCGAAAAATACCCCATACCGCTTAACGACTTAACGCAGATACTCGCTTTATGGGCACAGCGCGCGCCCGAACTTGCCGAATTGATTAAAGAGCTTTTAGCAAACTACCCACCGCTGATTGCTGGCTGTCATCGACTAAATTTTATTGACGATAATATCACGCTTGATATTTGGTTGGGCGATGCGGGCGATGGTTTGGCAAGTCTGGCTACTTTTAATAGCCTAGCTACTTTAAATACTGAGACCGCTATCAAGCGCCCTTATATTGATGCTTGGTTTTTAGATGGTTTCGCGCCTTCTTGTAATGAAAGCTTGTGGGCAGAGTCGATATTTACCCAGATGCAGCGCTTATCTCGCACTGGCACCACTGCCGCTACTTATAGCTGTGCTGGTATCGTCAAACGCGGCTTGCAAGCGCATGGCTTTAGCATTAAAAAGGTAAAAGGCTTTGGACGCAAGCGTGAAATGTTAACGGCAGCGATGGCGGACAATGATGAGTCCTTACCTGATTCTTTAGCACTAAATAACGATAACAATGTTTGCGTTTTGTCACACCCTCATGACCATACTCCTAATCATACAGTGGTTATTGGCGCAGGCGTTGCGGGACTACTTACGGCTTGGACGCTAGCCAATCGCGGTATGACTGTGTCGATAGTAGATAAAGTCGCGCCGCTTGCTGGCGCCTCTGGCAATCCGCGCGCCCTCCTCGCACCAAATATGACGCCCATTCATCATGTTTATGAGCACTTGCACTCTATCGGCTATCTCTATAGCGGCAGGCTGTACCGTTATTTTAATCAGCAAGCAGAACTGCAGCAAACGCCGCTCATACTTGAGCAAACAGGCGCGTTAGACTTGCTAATCAAAACCAATATCGGCCCTGTGCAAATTGCCGATTATCCCAATGAAATGGCAACCACGGTTACGATTGAAGAGGCGCGGCAATTAAGCGGCTTAAAAACTAAAGACTTAACGGACAATTTATATTTACCAAAATCTGGATTGGTCAATCCACAAGCGCTAAAAACGCTCATCCTTAAGCACTCAAATATCAATTATCAGCAGCTTAGCGTTACCGATATCAAAGAAACTGCAGATAAAGTGACGGTGATTGGTGATAAAGAAAGCAGCAGTGATAATAGTCAAAGCTCTGTCACTATCTGCGCTGATAATGTCGTTATTTGCGCCGCCTATGAGAGTCATCAATTAGACAAACGTATCGTTGAGTGCCGTACTATTCGCGGGCAATTATCTTGGTTTACGCCCACTGACGAGCAGGTAGCTGGTCTGCCTAAATTACCGCTCAAATATAGTGGTTATTGCGCGCCCTTTATCGGACAAAGCGGCGATGCTAAGATAAATAACATTCGCGACAATGAGCCGCAGTTTTTATTGGGTGCCAGCTTTGTAGATGCTGACGCCAGCATTGATATCCGTGAAGAAGAAAATCAGCAAAATTACGAAAAATTGCTTGAGGATATTCCTGAATTAAGCGATATATTGCCAGACGATACCAGCGCATGGCAAGCACGCGCCGGTGTGCGCACGCAAACGATTGACTACCATCCCTTGGTCGGACAACTTGCGCAAAGCCGCCGCATTTGGGCGCTCTCCGCGATGGGTGCAAAGGGTTATGCTTTAGCACCGATATGCGCTGAAGCATTAGCAGATATGATGCTCGGCTGCTTTACCCCTTTATCGGCTATTATGTTAGGGCGGCTATTACCTAATCGGGCGCGATTGCATAAAGCGTAAAAGGTAATAATTTAACGTTACGCTAGGGCGTGTCCTCATTTTAAAAATGGTGAGAAAAATGAGATAAATTGTAGCCAAACAAGGAAAATAGTGCAGTTAATATCGGGATATTACCCAGCTATTTGACGAAGTTTGGCAAAATTTAGCCATTTTTAGACCTTTTAGATGTCCATCGATTGAATTGAGGACACGCCCTAACCTTTATCAATATTTATACGGATGCTGTTTTATAAAAATGCTCTCAAAGCCAAGGCATGTATTTATAACAGTATAGAAGCAGGCTTAAAGAATAATGCTAGACTAGCCTTAAAGTTTAAAACACTTAAATAACGATGATAAATGGATAGCTATCTATTATGAAAACCGATATTTTTACCTTAGTGAAATCAAAACCCTCCTTTAAAGCAATTTCTATTGCGTTCTTAAGCCTATCACTGCTAAATGCTTGCCAAAAGACGCCAGAACCTGAAACCGTTAATGAAACTGCTGAAGCAACCACCCAAACGACGCCAGTAAGCTCTAATATTAATGCACCGAAAGTTGCTGAAACAAAGCCAAGCGCTACTGATTCGGCAGCCACTTTAGAGCAAGATACAAGCTTAAATGAAACAGAAAACGAGCTTAGCGCAGCGGATACCTCAACAAATAGTGCTGCGATAATGCCCAATCCAGAACAAGCCATCAAAGGCGCGCAAATCACTGATGTCAATTATCGCAGTGCCAGCGGTGAGACGTTATTTGTCATCTTTGAAACCTCAGAAAAAGGCGTACTTAACGCTATCGTCACCTTGCCAAATAAACCAAAAATGACCTTGAGTGCGCCAGAAGGCCAAGGCAATAACCCTACTTATCGCTCAAACGATGGCAGTATTCAGCTGGTCAGTCATGGCGGTGGTAGCAGCATTGATCTTATTCAAAACAATAAAACAACGAGCTTTGAGGCCATGAGTGTAGAAGCAGAAGTCATTACCGAATAATGTTATCAATAAGAGTTTGGCTTAAAACCTGTCGAAAATAATAAATTAAACCCTAAAAAAGGCGGCAAATACTTATCATATTTGCCGCCTTTTTTACTCTACTTTACCTTTAACCAAAACCAGTGGTCTTGCTAAACAGACCGACCAGCCAGCTTATCAGCGCCCATAAGCCCCAACCAATAACCACAATAACGATTAATCCCAATAGATCAGGAATATGCAGGTATAGCCAAGCAACGATAGGATTACGCCAAAAGAACGCAAAGCGACTTTGCTGCTGTCTATCTTCTAATGATTGATGCAAAAACGGCCGATCCATATGCATGGTTTCGGTGATGCCATATTCATCGTGTAGATGCTCGTGGACGATAGTCAATGTCTTACGACTTGGCCGAATAAAGATATCGAGCACTGTGCCAATCCCCGGTACGATACCAACCACCATATCAATCAGCGCCAACCTAACCGCTGGGGTCATTTTATGCGCCGGTACGCCCAACTGCCGACCTAATATAAAAGCATAGCTGGTCAAAGCAAGACCTGCCAAATCTCCCGCCAGCGGAATGGTCGACAGTGCCGCATCCGCCCCCATGCCTTGTTTGGTAAAAGGAATACGTACGAGCGAATCCATGGTATTGGCAAATTTCGCCAGTTTACGCTCAGTTTCGATGACTTGTGCACGTGTTAAGCCATGTTCAGCTAGTTTTGCATGATAATCGATAACTGGTGCATTAACATCAGATACCTTTCTAGCTTTTGACTTTGAGAGCTTCTTAAAGTTATCCATTAAAAGTCGTCCATAAACACGCGATTGCGATAAGAGCAAAGACGTAACGCCCTACCCATATATTGGCCAAAAATGCCTGAAAACAGGCCAGTGCTTGACGACTGGCACAAGCGCTGTTCTGCTTGGCAAACATCATTGCCACGAGCGCCAAGCCAAATACTGGTATCACGCCTACACTGGTTGGCGCAAAGTAATGCCACATGACCGCACCCATAATAAGTAAAAATGCGGTTTGTAGCAGCGAGATGATAATCACATCGTAGCGACCAAATAATATCGCCGTTGATTTGACTCCTATTTTTAAATCATCCTCACGATCTGCCATCGCGTACTGGGTATCATAAGCCACGGTCCAGCACATATAAGCGATAAACAGTAACCAACACCAGATATCAGGCGCGCCTTGTATCGCGACATAGGCCATCGGTATCGCCCAACCAAACGCTGCCGCTAAAAAGACTTGCGGCAAATGGGTAAAACGCTTCATAAAGGGATAAATAAACGCCAATATAACGGCGCCAAGCGACCAGTAGAATACCGCAATAGGCAAAAAGAATAACAAACTGGCACTCAGCAATACCAATACTGAAAAAGCAGCAATGGCTTCTTTAGCGGATAAACGCCCGTCCGCTAATGGACGGCCTTTGGTGCGGCTGACATGACCGTCGACCTTGCGATCAGCAAAATCATTGATTGCACAGCCTGCCGCGCGCATAAAAATCGCGCCCAGTGCAAATAATACAAATATCTTTAGACTCGGCAAACCTGCCGTTGCCCCTTGCTGCTGCGCCTGTCCCATCGCCGCCAGCATTACCCCCCAGAGCGTTGGCCAGAGCAACAGCTCGATACCTACAGGTTTATCAAAGCGCGTTAATTGCAGGTAGGCTTGTAATTTGTCGTTAAATGTCATGGCGTTTTATTATCATCTATAGAAATTTTATATACTTTTTTGCAGGCTGCTAGGTTAAGCGAATAGAAGCGAAAGGATTGGCGAGCTATTGGATTTGTTGCCATAAGTTGTTGGCTTCAATGAGTGACAACTCAGGATATTGCTTGCGTAATGCCTTAATGGATGCCATCTTATTATTTTGGCTAAGCTTTGCTTGCTGCCGTAAGTAGTCCATTTGTTCTTTTGGATTCCTAAGCGCTTTTAGGTGGGCTTTGAGCTGTAAAACTTCTGTTCGCAACGCAATATTCATCAGTAATAAGCCTGCACCAATGACCCAAATTATAATCGTTGACATCCTTTTCTCCTGAATCCATTACTATTAAATCCACCACTTCTAAATATTTGTATTCTAAACACTCAAACTGATTAACTGAGTCCATGCATGATAACGAAAGGTCTTTTAAACGAAATAACCATCAAAGCGTACCGCTTCATTATGCCAGCTTTCACTCGGTTGTTGATGCGCCAGTAATGGTGCAAGCTGCGGACGCTTGACGACGACGCGGCCTTGTCCTGCACCTTGACTGACAACCGCTTGTGCACTTTGGAGCAATTGCGACTCTTCTTCTAGCGTTGGCGGACGTGCCAATTGGTGCAAGGCTTGCATATGCTTACCCACTTTCGCGCCTTTACCCGTTTTGCTATCTTGATAGCTATCCTCTGGAAACATAGGATCGAGATATACCACATCAATAGTTTGATAGCTATCAGCGGTCGAACCATTACTAGAATCTGCAAAATCAATACTTTCAAAATAACTAAGCGCATCGACATTAATAATCTGTAGTCGGCTCATCAGCTTTTGCCAATTTGGTAGCGTACTCATCCGCTGCTGTTCAGCTAGCAAAAACAGCGCCATCAAGGGCTGCTCCTCAAGCATAATGACTTGAGCGCCAGTACTGGCTAATATGAGGCTGTCATGCCCAAAGCCTGCGGTCGCATCAATGACCGTGCTATCCGCTGTAATTTTAGCAGCTTGTAGCAGTAACTCAGACTTACGCCCGGCACTCACCACTCGGCGTTGTAGCTTATCCCATTCGGGCGCCACGCTCAGCCCATCGCTCAGCCATGATAGCTTATCTTTTTCATCTAATACTAAGATAGGCTGGATAGAATGCTGGCTTAATTGCTGGCGACGTTTTTGATTGAGCTTTTCGCTAAACAACTCAATGTTTAGAACAATAGGCAATTGATGTTTCACTACCAGCGCTTTTAGGCTGGCGATTTGCGCTTGTTGGGCTTCATTAACATAAAAAAGCTGGCAATGCATAAAATCGCTTGATGTTTGTTGCAAACTGCTCATGATTGCCCTCCCTTTTAATACTTTACGGTTTAAAACGTTACCGTTAACCCAGTTGAAAATGATAACGCCACATCGTTAAAACTTAGCCTGCCATCTGATAGCCAAAACCCCAAGCGGCGACCAATACGATGATGCCGGTAATAATGCGTAGCCATGCAAAAATTTTGAAATCGCGACGGCTAACCCAAGCGACCAATAGGCGAATACAAAGTAACGCCACGACAAATGACACCACGGTGCCTATACCCAATACCAGCCAGTCTTCGCTACTGGTCAATACATCATGGTGCTTTAGTAAATCCAACAATGCCGCGCCAACAATGACAGGTATGCCTAAAAAGAAAGAAAATTCCGCCGAAGCTTTGCGCGACACGCCAAGCCAGAGGGCGCCAATGATCGTCGCACCTGAGCGTGAGGTTCCGGGTATCAAAGCCAGACACTGCATCAAACCAATCATTAACGCTGTTTTTAGACTGACGTCTTCTGCTTCTTGGGCAATAATCGTTTTAGGTCGATTTTCGACATAAAATATCAGCAGACCGCCGACAATCAGCATAATCGCTACCACGATAGGGTTAAACAAATACGCCTTAATCTCGTCTGCAAAGGTAAAACCTACAATCATTACCGGAATGGTCGCCACAATTAAGCTTAAACCAAGCTGCCTTGGATTACTCATACCTTCTGCTTTACCGGTCAGTAGCCCCATCAGCGCTTGCCACAGCCTGCCCCAGTAATCATAAATGACCGCTAAGATAGCACCAAGCTGGACTACCACCACAAACAAATCAACTTTTTCCTTAGTCCAAAAGCTCATCAAATCGGCTGATAAAATCAAATACCCCGTACTAGAAATGGGTAAAAACTCCGTGATACCTTCAACGATACCCATAATGAGCGCTTGGATTAATAACAGTATATCCACAGTTGCTTCCCTAAAAAAACAGCGCTAGCCGCTGTTTTATATTGTTGTTGCTTTTATAATCGTTTATACGTAGAAGTACAAAGTGCATTGCTTACGAATCATCATGTAAGCACTATGCCTTACCTTGCTCTTTTAGCGTTTTCCATGCTTGATTGCGCAAGTACTTTGGTAAGGCATTAGCGGCATCGCTACCGCCTGTCTGTATGAATTGAGCGATACCCAATTGTCCAATCACTACCGCATCTGGCCAAACCTCTTCATGGAGAATTTGTTCGTCATGCATTTTTAGTAGCGGCGCACCATTACCGGCGATAGGAAGATTAGCAGCGGTTTGGCTGTCATAATCAAGTAAGCGCTCGGTATCTTCGCCATTTTCTTGCACAACGGGTTGCATAATATGGTCTATTAGCGCATATTGCCCAAAATATACTTGCTGCATACGCGCATCAAGCGCGCTATAAACTTGGGTCAAACCATACCTTTGATACGCACACTGGGCAATGGCTTGTAAGCTAGAAACACCGACACAAGGAATATCGTGGGCGACAGATAAGGCTTGCACCACCGCTGTATTGATTCTGATACCGCTAAAAGCACCAGGACCACGGTTGAATATCAATGCTTTTATATCAGTAAGACGCAGATTAGCCTCAGATAAGGCCGCATCAATCATTGGCAAAATGTGCTGAGTTTGCTCACGTTTACCTTGTTCGGTATGACTCGATAGCACCTGACCATTGGCATCTAAAATCGCGATCGAACACTGCTCAAATACGGTATCCATTGCTAAAAACATCATTACCTCGGCTTATTTTCTTAATACCACAAAACATGCGCTCATCAATCAGCGCCTATCATAGCATTTAGGATAAAAAAATTTTATTAATTTCTAAATTTTCCTAGT
The DNA here is from genome assembly GCF_001652315.1 of Psychrobacter sp. SHUES1. NCBI lineage: Bacteria > Pseudomonadati > Pseudomonadota > Gammaproteobacteria > Moraxellales > Moraxellaceae > Psychrobacter > Psychrobacter sp. SHUES1. The sequence goes on from NZ_LXWA01000019.1 coordinate 57,675, forward strand.
GCATCCATCAATATTTATGCAAATACGCCAGACATAAAAAACCCCACAGCGATGTTAGCTTGGGGTTTTCATGAAAACGTAAAGATATTAAGACGTAACAACTGTGCTAATCCAAACGGTTATTGCTTAAAAGCGCGTTTTAAACTTCTTTGGCGCTTGGTTTTGTAGCTCTTGCATCTGTTTTTGCATCTCTTCAGTGCTCGGCATATTGTTTGGATCCAGTCCCATCTGCTTTGCCATCTGCGCGGGATTCACATCTTTGGCACCGCCTTGCTGACCGCCGCCAAATAACGGACCGCCGCCGCCAGCACCGCCGCCGCCCATCAAGCCTTGCATCGATTTCATCATTTTACTGATACCTTCAGGTTTAGAAATCATTTTCATCATTTTTGCCATTTGCTTGTGCTGCTTGAGCAAACGATTGACGTCTTGAATTTCACGACCCGAACCTGCGGCAATACGGCGCTTGCGGCTTGGATTAATCTTATCTGGATTCTTACGCTCAAACGGCGTCATTGAATTAATCAAGGCTTCCATTTCACGTACTTTTTCTTCAGGCTTAGCGTCTTGCACGGCTTTTTGCATGTCAGAGCCGCCCATACCAGGCATTTTATCTAAGAAACCTGCCATGCCGCCCATGCTTTTCATTTGCTGAAACTGGGTCAATAAATCCTCAAGGTCGAAGTCGCCGCCCTTTTGCATCTTTTTCGCCATTTTTTCGGCTTTATCACGGTCGATTTTTTGCTCGACTTCTTCAACTAAGCTTAAGACGTCACCCATGCCAAGAATACGCTGAGCGATACGCTCAGGGTGGAATAGCTCGAGCGCGTCAAGTTTCTCACCGCGACCTAAAAACTTAATCGGTTTACCCGTAATGGCGCGTACAGACAATGCTGCACCGCCGCGCGCATCACCGTCGGTCTTGGTTAAGATAACGCCAGTCAATGGCAGCGCATCGTTAAAGGCTTTGGCGGTATTGGCCGCATCTTGCCCGGTCATGGCATCGACGACAAACAAGGTTTCAGACGGGTTGACCGCCGCGGTTAACGCCTTGATTTCAGCCATCATGGTCTCATCGATAGCCAGACGACCAGCCGTATCGATAATCAAAATATCTTGATATTGGATTTTAGCTTCTTCGATAGCGCGGCGGGCGATATCAATCGGATTTTCATCAACTGTTGAATTGACAAACTTGGCATTGACTTGTCCTGCTACTTGCTCAAGCTGAGCAATTGCCGCTGGACGGTAGACGTCGGCAGAAACCAGCATCACCTTTTTCTTATGACGCTCTTGTAAGAATTTCGCCAATTTACCAGCGGTGGTGGTTTTACCCGCCCCTTGCAAGCCTGCTAGCAGATAAACAACCGGCGGTTTACCCGTCATCTCAAGCTGCTGATTGGCACTGCCCATCATTTCGGTCAGCTCGTCATGGACGATTTTGACAAAGGCTTGTCCTGGCGCCAACTCTTTGAGCACTTCTGCGCCAAGCGCTTGCTCTTTGACACGTTTGACAAAATCACGCGTCACTGGCAGCGCGACGTCGGCTTCTAACAGCGCCATGCGCACTTCGCGCAGCGTGTCTTTGATATTATCTTCGGTCAACTGCCCAGTACCGGCGATATTACGCAGGCTCGATGATAAGCGTTCGGTTAAGGTATCAAACATAAATAACTCTCAATTAAAATAATTCTTAGTGAAAACAATCTTTGATAAAAGCAATTCTTGGTAAAAGCGGTTCTTGATAAAAACACTATGACAACAATACGTCGTCAAATTTGGTTCAGCGTTGCTTGCTGATTTATATGGTTTGGCGATGCTACAAACGATCAAGCAGTATTTTATAAAATTAATGATAAAAAGTAGCATATTATCAACACTATAGCATTAAGAGACCACAAAGCTTATAGTCGTTTTGCAAATGGCATTTTTCTAATAAGCGCTGCTGTGCTACAAGCGCTATAATCAATCCGTAAGATGGCGCTCAATTGCTTGCCATTTTATGATAAATTGGATGATTATTCTAATCATTCTGATAATACCATTTTAGCATTCAATTGAGCGGCGTTTTTGCGCTCATCATGAGATGAGGTTTTTTATCTTGCAACTTGCATTTTTAATGGCTGGCATGGTTTATATTTTGGTCAGCATCTACATTGGTTGGGCGCTGATTCACGATAAACCTATCCACAAGGGCGTAAGCTTAGGTTTATTGGTCGTCGGCATGCTCGCACATGCCGCACTACTCTATCCGCATGTGGTCACGCTTTATGGGCTAAATTTCAACTTGTTTAATACCATTAGCCTGATCAGTTTATTTTTCTTATTTTTCTACGTTATTTTTAGCTTATACCGCCCTATCGTCAGCCTCGGTATTTTAGCAGCACCGACGGCATTAATCGGGATGATTGTCGGTTATATCGGCCGCGCGCCCTATCGTCCGATTACAGACATCAGCGTCGGGTTAGAGGCGCATATCTTACTATCACTTGCCGCCTATTGTGTGCTGCTGATGGCAGCGCTGCAAGCGCTATTTTTGCGCTTACAAATACGCGAGCTGAAACACCAGTCGATTCATCGCTTTTGGGTCAATAAACTGCCGTCCTTGCAGAGCATGGAAAGTTTATTGTTCGATATGCTATTGGTCGGCTTTGTCTTATTGAGTATCGCGCTAGGCATTGGTTTTGTTTATGTAGAAGATTTGTTGGCACAGCACCTTGCTCATAAAACGGTCTTTAGCGTGCTCTCATGGCTGTTGTTTGGCGCATTATTATTGGGTAATTGGCGCGCAGGATGGCGTGGTAAACGTGCTGCCAATATGACCATTTATGCGTTTATCTTATTAGCAATCGGCTTTGTCGGTAGTAAGTTTGTGCTAGAGATGCTGTTGTAAATCCAGTGCTGTAATAGTGGTAGTGTGATTAAAAAAAGCCGCCAGTATTAAATACCAATACTGGCGGCCTTTTTTACGCTCTTATTTTGGTTTAACACCGTCTTAAAAAAAGCTAATTAAAAACCACGGTTTTATTACCTGCCACAATCACGCGATTTTGTACATGCCAATTTACTGCGCGCGCTAAGACATTACGCTCGATATCACGGCCAATAGCGCGTAATTCTGCCACTCCTTGACGGTGAGTGACCCGATGCACATCTTGCTCAATGATAGGCCCTTGATCAAGTTCAGCTGTCACATAGTGCGCGGTTGCTCCGATAAGCTTGACGCCTTTTTCATAAGCCTGACGATAAGGATCAGCACCGACAAAGGCGGGCAAAAATGAATGGTGAATATTAATGACTTGCATCGGCCAACGCTTAACAAAATCAGATGATAAAATCTGCATATAACGCGCCAATACCAGCAAATCATTGCCTGCCATCAAGGTATGAATCTGCTCTTCTGCCTCGGCTTTGTTATCCTTGGTGACTGGCACATAATGAAAAGTGATGCCAAAGTTTTCTACCGCTTGGCGCAAGTCTTCGTGATTACTAACGACACAGGTAATCTCGCAATCGAGTAACCCGCGCTGATGCCGCCACAGTAAATCTAACAAGGCATGGTCAAACTTTGACACTAAGATGCCAACCTTGGTTTTAATCGCATTATTATGCAAGCGCCACGCCATATTATGGCGCTTAGCCACCGTATGCCCAAAGCTGGCTTCAAAGTTATCCATAATTTCGCTCAAGCCTGCTAACGCAAACTCCAAACGCATAAAGTACTGCCCGCCTTCATGAGCGGTTGAATACTGATCGAGAGTGATAATATTGCCGCCATAACGGTGTATAAACTCAGATACAGCCTGTACGATACCCGCTTGATCGCGGCATTTGATCAATAACGTCGCGGTATCAATAGCAGCCGCAACTGGTGAATTTTTAGGATTTTTGCTCGACTTTATGCTTGCTGTAGCAGTCGTGGTATTGTCTGACATAGTGCGCCCAATCAAAAATGAAACATGCTGCTTACTTTGAATATGTTAGCAACATAGGAAACCGACTATTCTAATCGCTTTTACAAAACTTTGCTGATTGAGTTGCTTGTATTTGGTTATTGAGATTATGAATACAAAAACCCCCAACGCGAGGTTGGGGGTTTTTAAGAAATTATCTCCAAAGCAAGTAACTTACTACTCGACTTTAATTACTTTATTGGTGGTGTTCTAAAAAGTATGCCGGCATCAGACGTAATCATAATTGATGTAAAAGAACACCATATCAAACACTTTGAAGTGATTATCGAGCTTCTTAGAGAAACAACAGGTCTTTCGAACGGCTCGTCGCAATCGGTGTCTAAGACGGCAGTTATTACCTTCAATGCCTACCGTATGAGATTTGCCAACTCGTTTGTGGTCAAATTTAAAGGCGGTTATAAAACTGTCCCAGTTATCCATACTGATAGAGCCATAGCTGACTTTCAG